>DATHLL010000515.1:0-5629 GCA_035488195.1 Candidatus Elarobacter sp.
CTCGGGCGCGGTCGCGATCGGCGATGCGTACCGGGCGATCGCGCGCGGCGACGTGCGCGCCGCGCTCGCCGGCGGCGTCGAGGCGCCGCTCTCGCCGCTCGTCTACGGCGCGTTCACGATCATCCACGCGATGTCGACGCGTAACGGCGAGCCGCACGCGGCGAGCCGGCCGTTCGACGGCGCGCGCGACGGGTTCGTCATGGCCGAAGGCTCGGGGGTGCTGCTGCTCGAGCGGCTCGACGACGCGCGCGCGCGCGGCGCGCGAATCTACGGCGAGGTCGCGGGCTACGGGCTCACCAACGACGCGCACCACATGTCGGCGCCGCGCCCCGACGCGTTGATGAACGCCGCCGCGATGAAGCGCGCGCTCGCCGAGGCGTCGCTCGCGCCGCACGAGGTCGACGTGGTGAACGCGCACGGCAGCGCGACCCCGCTCGGCGACCACGCCGAGGCGCTGGCGATGGAGCTCGTCTTCGGCGAGCGCGCCGCCTCCGTGCCGGTGACGGCGACGAAAGGGCAGCACGCGCACGCGCTCGGCGCGACCGGCGCTTGGGAGGCGGCGCTCTCGCTGGTCTCGATCGCGAACGGAATCGTGCCGCGGAGCGTCAATACCGACGATGTCGCCGAACCGATCGCCGTCACCCGCGAGCGCCTCGAGCGCCCCGTCCGCACCGTCCTCTCGAACTCCGCCGGCTTCGGCGGGATCAACGCCGCGCTCGTCTTCCGTGCCGTCGACGGCTGAGGCGGTACCGGCGGAGCCGGCGCTGCGCGATCCGGTCGTCGTGCGCGCCGTGACGAAGATCTACGGTGAAGGCGACGAGGCGGTGCGCGCGCTCGACGGCGTCGATCTCGGCGTGCGGCGCGGCGAGATGGTCGCGCTGGCGGGGCCGAGCGGCTGCGGGAAATCGACGCTGCTCAACCTCGTCGGCTGCGTCGATCTGCCGACCTCCGGGGCGGTGTTCGTCGACGGCATGGCGACGCACGAGCTGGACGACGACGGGCTCACGCTGCTGCGGCGCGACCGCGTCGGCACGGTGTTCCAGTTCTTCAACCTGCTCCCGGCGCTGCGCGTCGCCGACAACGTCGCGCTGCCGCTGGTGCTGCAGCGCGTCCCGCGCGCGGAGATCGCCGCGCGCGTCGCCGAGGCGCTCGCGAGCGTCGGGATCGAAGGGAAGGCGCGCGCGTATCCGGCGCAGCTCTCGGGCGGGCAGATGCAGCGCGTCGCGATCGCGCGCGCGGTCGTGCACCGCCCGGCGATCGTGCTCGCCGACGAGCCGACCGGAAACCTCGACTCGCGCACCGGCGCGACGGTCCTCGCGCTGCTCCGCTCGCTCGCCGCCGGCGGCCAGGCGATCCTCATGGCGACCCACAGCGCCGAGGCCGCGGCGCTGTGCGACCGGGTCGTCCGGATGCGGGACGGGCGCATCGCGTAGGGGGACTTGCGCGCCCCCGGGGGTCTCGTGTTACAGTCGGGCTGAACGATGAGTATGAAGCGGTTGCGGAACGGTGCAATCGGAGGAAGGCATGGAACCCTTGTTGACGACCTCGATCGAGCCGATCGAGGTCGCTTTCGTTCGGTCCGGTCTGGACGCGGCGCTCGACGTCGCGGCCGTCAAAGCGGTTGAGAGCGGCGCGCTCGCGCTCGAAGGAAAGGAGCTTCGCGTCGCGCGCGAAGCGCAGGCCGGCGATCCGCTCACCGAAGCGCTGATCGCCGCGGCGAGGACGCCGCGGTCGTGGCGCAGCACGCGCCTGAGCGCGAAGCTCGCCTTGCGCGGCGTGCTGCGCGATCTCGAACGGCCGCTCGTCGCGCGCGGGTTGCTGCGCGAGCCGACGCCGCTGCGCTGGCTGATCGGCCGCCGCACGAAGCGCGGCGAGGCGTGGCTGCGCGCGGCGCGGCTGGCGTTTCCGGTCGCGCAGATCGTCGCGATCGATCCGGCGCTCGCGCTCGCGGTGCACGGCCCGCGCGCGCTCGACGGCACGCGCTATCACGCGGCGACGGTTGCGGCGAGCGGTGCCGCGGCCGCCGACGGCGGCGGTTGCGGAGCGTCGTTCGCCGGTGAGGGCGGCGGCCACGGCGGCGGCGGACACGGCGGCTGCGGACACGGCGGCTGCAGCGGAGGGAGCGGCTGCGGCGGCGGCGGTTGCGGCGGAGGCGGCGGGTGAGCGCGCCGGCGAACGCGTCGCCGTCGTCGGCGCCGATGTACGGGCTGCTCTATCGCGCCGAGCAGCGCGCGGCGCTCTTCTCGGCGCGCCCGCGCGTCGAAGCGCTCGAGCTCGTCGCCGAGCACTATCTCGATCTGACGGCGGAGCAGCGCGACGAGCTGGACCTGCTGCGCGCGCACTTCCCGCTGACGATCCATGCGCTGGGCACGTCGGTCGGGAGCGTCGACGGCATCGACGGCCGTTACGCCGAGCGGATCGCGCGGCTGCTCGACTACGCGCGGCCGATGTGGTGGAGCGATCACCTCGCGTTCACGCGCTGCGGCGGCGTCGAGCTCGGCGCGTTCGGGCCGCTGCCGCATACGCGCGCCGCCATCGAGACGGTCGCGCGGAACGTCGCTCGCGTTCGTGCGATCGCAGGAAACACGCCGTTCGCGCTGGAGAATCCGGCGGCGCCGTTCGCGGTCGCCGGCGCCGAGATGTCGCCCGGCGCGTTTCTCGCCGCCGTCGCGGCGGAGGCCGGCTGCGGGCTCGTGCTCGACCTCGAGAACCTGCACGCGGACTCGTGGAACCTCGGCACCGACGCGCATGCGGCGCTCGCCGAGATCCCGGTCGAGCGCGTCGTCGAGGTGCATCTCGCCGGCGGCCGGCGCATCGGCGCCGAGTACGCGGACTCGCACGACGCGCCCGTCCCGGATGCGACCTGGGCGCTGTACGAAGCGCTGTGCCGCCGCCGCGTCCCGCCCCTCACGCTGATCGAACGCGAGGCATCGCTCCCGCCGTTCGCGTCGCTGCTGCGCGAGCTCGACGGCGCGCGCGCCGTCCGCGCCGGTATCGCGGCGGTCGCGGCATGAGCACGATCGACGCGTACCAGCGCGCGCTCGCGCTCGCGATCGCGCACGGCGGCGGCGAGGTTCCCGGCGTTCGATGTGAGGATGTCGCGCGGCTGGCGGCGATCGCGGCGCGCAAGCGGCTCGCGGCGGTCCGCGCGACGCTGCCGCGGATGCTCGCGGCGCTCGGGCGCGAGGAGTTCGACCGGCGGTACCGCGCGTTCGCGGCGGAGCGGATGCCGTGCGGGCCGGAAGGCTATCGCGAAGAGGCGATCGCGTTCGCGCGCCGGCTCGGCGGCCCGGTCGCGCGCCGTGAGGCGCGGCTCGCGGCGGCGCACGGCCCCGGGCGGTCGTTCGCAGCGGTGCGCGACGGCCGGCGCCTGACGCTGCTCGCGCGGTTCCGCAACGGCTCGCGGCTGCACGTCGTCCAACTCGGGAGGTGAGCCCGCTCTTCCACGCCCTCGTCCTCGGTCCGCTGCGCGCGAACGCGCTGCGTTCGCTCGTCACGGTCGTCGCGGTCGCGCTCGGCGTCGCGATCGGGCTCGCGATCGATCTCTCCAGCGCGACGGCGGTCGGCTCGTTCGCGACCAGCGTGAACGTCGTCTCGAACAAGGTGAACCTCCAGGTGCTCGGCGTCGGGCGCGGGTTCGACGAGCGCACGATCCTGCGCGTGCAGCGCATCCCGGGCGTCACGTACGCGAGCCCGACGATCGAGGATCAGATCACCGTCGGCGCGCGGCCGGGCGACATGCTCTCCGGCGAGATCCTGCGCGTGCTCGGCGTCGATCTGCTGCGACCGCTCCCCGGCGACCGCGATTCGTCCGGGGACGCGACGGGCGGGTTCGCTGCGGGCGGCGTCGATCCGTGGCTGCTGGTGAACGGGCACGGCGCGGTCGTCAGCGCGCAGGTCGCCGATCGCATGCGTCTGCGGACCGGCTCGGAGTTGCGCGCGCTCGCCGGCGATCGCGAGGTGCGGCTGCCGGTCGCGGGGATCATCCCGCGCGACACGGCCGGCGTCGACTCGAGCGTCGTCTTCGTCGACGTCGCGACGGCGCAGGAGGTGTTCGGGAAGGTCGGGCTGCTCGACCGGATCGATCTGATCGTCGAGCCGGCCCGGCTGGGTTCGGTGGAACGCGCGGTCGCGGCAGCGATACCGGCCGGCGCGCGCGCGATCCGGCCGAAGGTGCGGACCGACGAGATCTCGCGGATGCTGCAGAGCTTCCGGCTGAACATCGAGGCGCTCGGGTGGGTTGCGCTGCTGGTCGGGATGTACCTCATCTACAACACCGTCGCGATCTCGGTCGTGCAGCGGCGTCCGGAGGTGGGGACGGTGCGCGCGCTCGGCGCGACGCGCGGTGCGGTGTTCCGCGCGTTCGCCGGCGAGGGTGCGCTGATCGGCGCGATCGGCTCGCTGTTCGGGCTCGGGATCGGTGGGCTGCTCGCGACGTTCTCGGTCGCGGCGGTCTCGCGGACGGTCGACACGCTGTACGTCGGGACGCACGCGGATCGCGTCGCGTACGATCCGGTGCTGTTCGTGAAGGCGTTCGTGCTCGGCGTGCTGGCGTCGGTCGTCTCGGCGGCGATCCCCGCGCTCGACGCGGCCTCGACGCCGCCGGCGATCACGATGCGCGCGCAGGGGTTCGAGAAGCGGCGGCTGCGGTTTGCGATGCGCGCGGCGCTCGCGGGGGCAGCGCTGCTCGCCGCGGCCGCGTTGTGCGCATTGCTTCCGGCGGTGGACGGCGTGCCGGTGTTCGGGTACGTCGCGGCGCTGCTCGTCATCGCGGGCGGATCGCTGTTCGCGCCGCTCGCGGTCGGCGTGTCGGCGCGCTGGGGTGAGGCGCTCGCGGCGCGGCGTCCCGTGCTCGGGCTCGCGGCGGCGAATCTGGGCGGCGCGCCGCTGCGCATCTCGGTCGCCGTCGCTGCGCTGATGATCGCGATCGCGATGATGGTCTCGGTCGGCGTGCTGGTCGCCTCGTTCCGCGCCAGCGTGGTCGCGTGGGCCGGCGAGACGCTGCTCGCCGATCTCTTCATCCGCCCGCTGGGGCTCTCCGATGCGTCGAGCGACACGCGGTTCTCGCCGTCGGTCGCGGAGCGGATCGCGCGCGTTCCGGGCGTTGCGCATGCGGATGCGTTCCGGTCGGTGGAGGTTCCGTATCGCGGGCGGCTCACCAATCTCTTCGCGACCGATCTCTCGCAACTCGGCGTGCGGCGGCGGTTGCGGTTCGTCGGGGGCGGTGATGCGGCGGCGCTCGCGCGGGAGTTGCCGGGGTCGACGAACGTGCTGGTCTCGCAGCCGTTCGCGATGAAGTTCGGTGTGCGGCGCGGGGACGTGGTCACGCTGGAGACGCCGTCCGGGCCGGTCGGTTTCTCGGTGGCCGGGGTGTACAACGACTACTCGTCCGATGCGGGCGTCGTGCTGCTCGACATCGCGACGTATCGGCGGGTGTTCCGGGACGACTCCGTCAACTCGATCGCCGTGTACGCGGCGCCGGGCAACAATCTCGCGGCGCTGCGCAGTGCGATCGTTCGCTCGGTTTTGCCGTTGCGGATCGACGTGTCGACCAACCGCGAGCTGCGCGACCTGGTCGTTCGGATCTTCGATCGGACGTTCGCGATCACGTATGCGCTCGACGTCATTG
>DATHLL010000516.1:0-12873 GCA_035488195.1 Candidatus Elarobacter sp.
CTTCGGATTGCAGCGATTCCTGCGCGACTGGGACGCGCTCTTCACGGAGGTGACCACATGCGCATAGCGATGGTGTCGGAGCACGCGAGCCCGCTCGCGGTGCTCGGCGGCGTCGACGCCGGCGGGCAGAACGTCCACCTCGCAGCGCTCGCCGCGGGGCTCGCCGCACTCGGCAACGCCGTCACGGTGTACACGCGCCGCGACGATCCGAAGCTGCCGCGGCGCACCGCGATGGCGCGCGGCGTGATCGTCGAGCACGTCGACGCCGGCCCGGCGCGGCCGATCCCGAAAGACGCGATCTACCCGCACGTGAAGGCGTTCGCGAAAGCGCTCGCGCGGGCGTGGGGCGACGACCGGCCCGACGCCGTCCACGCGCACTTCTGGATGAGCGGTTTGGCCGCGCTCGGCGCCGCGAAGCCGCTCGGCATTCCGGTCGTGCAGACGTTCCACGCGCTCGGCGTCGAGAAGCGCCGCCATCAAGGCAGCGCCGACACCTCGCCGGCCACGCGGCTCGCCGAGGAAGAACGGATCGTGCGCGAAGCCGACCGCATCGTCGCAACCTCGAGCGCCGAGGTCTTCGAGCTGCTGCGGATGGGCGCGAACCCGCGGCGCTTGAAGATCGTGCCGTGCGGCGTCGACCTCGAGCACTTCACCCCGGACGGGCCGTTCGAAGAACGGCGCGGCGAGCGGATGCGGATCGTCACGCTCTCGCGGCTCGTTCCGCGCAAAGGGATCGCCGACGTGATCGAAGCGCTCACCGACGTTCCGGACGCGGAGCTCGTCATCGCGGGCGGCGGCGAAGGCCCGGATTTGCTCGACGACCCGGAGGCGCAGCGCCTCTCGAAGCTCGCGCACGAGCTGGGCGTCGCCGACCGCGTCTACTTGCGCGGGCGCGTCTCGCACGCGGAGGTTCCGGCGCTGCTGCGTTCGGCCGACGTCGTCGCGTGCACGCCGTGGTACGAGCCGTTCGGCATCGTTCCGCTGGAGGCGATGGCGTGCGGCGTCCCGGTCGTCGTCTCTTCGGTCGGCGGGCTGGTCGACACCGTCGTCGACGGCATGACGGGGATCCACGTTCCGCCCAAAGCGCCGCGCGCGCTCGCGCACGCGTTGCGCTCGCTGGCGACGACGCCCGAGCGCCGCAAGCGCCTCGGCCGCTTGGGCGTGGAGCGCGTGCGCGCGCGCTACTCCTGGTCGCGCATCTGCGCGGACACGCTCGACGTGTACCGCGGCGTGATCGCCACGCCGGCCGAAGAGCTCGCATTGGGAAGCTGATGCGTGAACGCATCGTCGTGCTGCGCGCGCTCAAGCTGGGCGACTTCCTCACCGGCGTCCCCGCGTACCGCGCGCTGCGCCGCGCGTTCCTGCGCGCCGAGATCGTGCTCGCGGCGCCGCGCGCGCTGGCGCCGCTCGCCGAGCTGATCGGCGGCGCGCTCGACCGCGTCGTCGACGCGCAAGCGCTCGCACCGCTCGCACCCGAATTGCACGCTGCGGATCTCGGCGTGAACATGCACGGCCGCGGGCCGCAGTCGCACCGCGTGCTGCTCGGCGCGCGCGCGCAGCGGCTGATCGCCTTTCGCAACGAAGAGATCCCGGAAAGCGCGAGCGGTGCGGAGTACGACGCCGGCGAGCACGAGGTGCGGCGCTGGTGCCGGATGCTCGAGCACGCCGGCATCGCGGCCGATCCGCGCGAGCTCGATCTCGCCGTTCCGCCGGTGCTCGTGCCGCGGCGCATTCGCGGCGCGACGCTGATCCATCCCGGCGCGGCGAGCGAGGCGCGCCGCTGGCCGGCGGAGCGCTGGATCGAGGTCGCGCGCGCGGAGCAGCGGCTGGGCCGCGCGGTGATCGTCACCGGCGGACCCGGCGAGATCGCGCTCGCGCACCGTGTCGCGCTCGCGGCGGGGATTCCGTCGACGCACGTCTACGCCGGCCGCACGAACCTGCGCGAGCTCGCGGCGCTCGTCGCGGCGGCCGGGCGCGTCGTCTGCGGCGACACCGGCGTGGCGCACCTCGCGACCGCGTACCGCACGCCGTCGGTCGTGCTGTTCGGCCCGATCCCGCCGGCCGCGTGGGGCCCGCCGCAGCGCCCGTATCACCGCGTGCTGTGGAACGGCACGACCGGCGACCCGCACGCGAACCGCGTCGACCCCGGCCTGCTCGCGATCCCGCCCGAGCGCGTGATCGCCGCGCTCGACGCGCTCGGCGCTTAGGCGACCTTCTCGACGACGTCTTCCGTGGCGTCGACGACGAGGACGATTTTGCCGTGCACGTGGCCGCGCTCGAGCCGGCGGTGCGCTTCGGCCGCGTCGTCGAGCGAATACATCCCGGCGATCGGCACCACGAACGGTCCCTCGTCGACGATCGCGTTCAGCCGCGCGAACGCCGCCGCGTTCGGGACGCCGTTGAACGCGGCGACGCGCGCGCCGTCGGGCAGCGTGACGCCGTCCGGCATCGCGACGCCGTTCGGATACGCGATCGCGCCGCCGCCGCGAACCGTGGCGACACACCGCAACAGTTCCGGACCGGCCACCAGCGCGAGCAGCGCGTCGACGCCGTCGGGGACGATGCGGCCTACCGCGTCGAGCACGTCGTCGTGCTGCGTGTCGATCACCTCGTCGGCGCCGAGCCGCCGTACGAGCTCACGCGCTTCGCCGCCGTTCACCGTCGCCAGCACGCGCGCGCCGCGGCGCTTCGCGAACTGCACCGCCATCGTGCCGACGCCGCCCGGCGCCCCGTGCACGAGCAGCGCCGAGCCGGGCCGCACGTCGAGCGCGTCGTCGATCCCGGCGAGCGCGGTCAACCCCGTCAGCGCGAGCCCGCCCGCTTCGCGAAAGTCCAGCGACGCCGGAATCGGCGCGGCGTGCTGCGCGCTCAGCGAGACGTACTCCGCGTAGAAGCCGCCTTTCGCGCGCCGGTATGCGTAGCCGTACACCGCGTCGCCGGCGGCGAAGCCGCGAACGTCCTCGCCGAGCGCGACGACCGTGCCGGATCCGTCCGCGCCGAGGATCATCGGGAACGCGCCGCCCCATTCACCGCGCCGCGCCTTCACGTCGGAGACGGCGACGCCGGCCGTATCGACGCGCACCAGCAGATCGCGCGCTCCGACCGCCGGAACGGGGACGTCGCGCACGCTCAGCCGTTCCGGCCCGCCGAACGCATCGATCACGACCGCACGCATCGTCGCCGGAACCGGCGGACCCGCCCTCATGCGCCCGTGACCGGATTCGGACGCCGCCCGGTTGCGGCGGCTAGGTTACTTGACGCTCTCGGACGATTGCTGCGCGGCGGTCGCCGTCGCCGAAGCCCCCGCGGACAGCGCCGGGTTCGGGACCGATTCGACCGCAGCGGCGGTCGCGGGGAGGATCTCGTTGGTGTTGCTGCTGAGCCACTGCTGCTCGTCGGGGAGCCGCTTCGGCGCGCGGACCGCGATCGTCACGTCGGGCGCGGGGGCGAGCGCCTTGCCGACGCGCGCGTTCAGCGTGTTCCACACGTGCAGCACCTTCACGACGTAGTGCTGCGTCTCGCCGTACGGCGGGACGCCGTGATAGCGCTCGACCGCCTTCGGGCCCGCGTTGTAGCCCGCGATCGCAAGCTTCATCGCGTTCGGCTTCCCGGCGAAGTGGTCCATCAGCGACTTGAGGTACGCCGACGTGCCGCGCAGATTGTCGGCCGGGTTCCACGCGTTCACGCCGAGCGTGCGCGCCGTGCCGGGCATCAGCTGGCCGAGCCCGCGCGCGCCGGCGCGCGAGACGGCGTTCGCGCGCCAGCGCGACTCGACCGTCACGATCGACATGATGAACCGCGCGTCGAGGTGCGTCGTCCACGCGTCCTTCAGCACGGAACGCGCGTACGCGCGCGCCTTTTCGACCGGAAGCGTGGGGTTGATCGTCCGCAGGACCGCGGCGTAGGTCGCCTCGGAGGCGGAGGTCGCCGGCACGCTCTGCGCCGACGCCGGGGCGACCGCGAAGGCCGCCGTGGAAAACACGAAGATCGCCGCCGCGATACGCGGCGAGGGAAGCCCGAACATCGCCGCCCACGTTCGCACGCGGATTCGGGGGGACCCTCCTCCTTTCGTCGGCCCCGCGCGAGTCTTGCGCGAGAGTTGACCGCAGGTTTACGCGCGGTGCACGTCGTCGATCCAGCGGACGGTCTCGGGCCGCTCGGCCGCCGGGATGTCCAAGTTGACGACGACCGGCTCCTGGCCGCTTCGGACCAGCACGCATTCGAGCTCGGCGTCCGGCGCGGCGTTGATCTCCTGGTGCGGCACGTACGGCGGGACGAAGATGAAGTCGCCCGGCCCGGCCTCGGCGGTGAACTCCAGCCGGTCGCCCCAGCGCATCCGCGCGCGCCCGCGCACGACGTAGATCACGCTCTCCAGCTCGCCGTGGTGGTGCGCGCCCGTCTTCGCGTCGGGGTGGATCACGACGGTCCCGGCCCACAGCTTCCGCGCCCCGGCGGTCGCGGTCGTGATCGCCGCGGCGCGGTTCATCCCGGGCGTCTGCGGCGTGTTCGGGTCGACGTCGCACCCCCGGACGACCCGTACCCCGTCGAACTTCCAGCGCGGCTGCTCTTCCATGACCGTACGTTTCTCCGCGCGAGAACGCCACCCGCCTGGCACGGTCGGGCACCATCCTCGTCGTATGAGCCCGTCGATGGTGTTCCGTGCGCCTCGTTGAGGGCCGGGCCGTCTACGCGGCCTCCGACCTCAACGACTACCTCGCGTGCCCGCACCGGGTCGCGCTGAACCGCCGCGCGCTGCTGCGCGGCGACGCGCCGCCCGAGGACGACCCGGCCGCCGAGATCATCGCGCGGAAGGGCCGCGAGCACGAGCTCGCCGTGCTGCGGCGGCTCGAAGGCGAAGGGATCGCGGTGGTGCGCGTCCCGGAGGGCGACGCGAGCGCCGCCGATCTGCTGCGCGCCGCCGAGATGACGCGCGCCGCGATGCGCAGCGGCGCCGAGGCGATCTACCAGGGCTCGTTCCTCGACGGCGCGTGGACAGGGCGCGCCGACTTCCTGTTCCGCGTCGACGCGCCGAGCGCGCTCGGCGGGTGGTCGTACGACGTCGCCGACACGAAGCTCGCGATCCGCGCGAAGCCGCAGTTCCTCGTGCAGCTCTGCACCTACGCGCTGCTGGTCGCCTCGGTGCAGCGAACGCTGCCGCGCTCGGTGCGCGCGCTCTTCGGCGACGGCAGCGAGGTCGCGTACGATCCGGCGCGCTACGCCGCGTACGTGCGCTCGGCGCAGCGGCGCTTCGCCGCGGCGCTCGGCGCGCTCGACCCCGATGCGATCCCCGATCGGCTCTCCGCGTGCGAAGGGTGTGCGTGGTCGGCGCACTGCGACGGCGTGCGCCGCGGCGCCGATCACCTCTCGCTGGTCGCCGGGATGCGCCGCGACCAGACGAAGCGGCTCGCCGCCGCCGGGATCGCGACGCTCGAACGGCTCGCGACCGCCGAAGCCGGCGCGCGCCCCGAGCGGATGGCCGAGAAGACGTTCGCGACGCTGCGCCGCCAGGCCGCGCTGCAGTTCCACCAGCGCACGACCGGCTCGCGGCGCTACGAGCTGCTCCCCCCGCGCGCGGCGCACGGCTTCGCCGCGCTCCCGCCGCCCGCGGAAGGCGACGTGTACTTCGACATGGAGGGCGACCCGCTCTACGAGGCGGGCCGCGGCCTCGAGTACCTGTTCGGCGCGTACGTCGCCGACGACGCGGAGCGGCCGTACCGCGAGTTCTGGGGCGAGACGCGGGCGCAGGAGAAGGCCGCGTTCGAGCGCTTCGTCGACTGGCTCAACGCGCACCGCGCGGCGCACCCGCGCGCGCACGTCTACCACTACGCGGCGTACGAGAAGACCGCGCTGCGCCGGCTCGCGATGCGCCACGGCACGCGCGAGGAAGAGGTCGACGAGCTGCTGCGCGGCGAGGTGCTGGTCGATCTCTACGCGGTCGTGAAAGGCGCGCTCGCGCAGTCGCAGGACGGCTACTCGATCAAGAAGCTCGAGGCGTTCTACGGCTTCTTCCGCGACGCCGAGGTGCGCAAGGGCGATCAGTCGATCGTCGCGTTCGAGGAGTACCTGCTCGACCGCGACGTCGCGCGCAAGCTCGACATCGTGCGCTACAACGAGGAAGACTGCGTCTCGACGCGCCGCTTGCACGAATGGCTGCTGCACCTGCGCGACGAGGCGCGCGCGGCGTTCGACGCGGAGATCGCGTTCCGCGCACAGCGCGATCCGAAGCTGCCGAGCGAAGAGCGGCTGCGCGAGCTCGCCGAGCTCAGCGACGTGCAGCGCGCGCTGCTCGAGGGCGCCGCGCCCGGCTCGCCGCGCGAGCTGCTCGCGCATCTCGCCGGCTATCACCGCCGCGAGGAGAAGCCGGTGTGGTGGGCGCTCTTCGACCGCTACGAGCGCGCGCCGGACGCGACGTTCGTCGATGACGACACCGAGGCGCTCGGCGGGCTCGAGCCGTGCGCCGAACACGCGCCGGTCGAGCCGGCCCGGCGCGGGACGCGCACCACGTACACGTACCGGTTCCCGGTGCAGCAGCACAAGGCCGGGCCGGGGAGCTGGCTCGACGTCGACCGGCGCGACGCGCCGGCGCTGGAGATCGTCTCGGTCGACGACGACGAGCGGCTGGTGCGGGTGAAGAAGTGGCCGCACGATCCGCACCCGCGCGCGCTCGCGCCGGGCGGTCCGATCTTCACCGGCGTGCAGCAGAACGCGCTGAAGCGCTTCGCCGCGGCGGTGCTCGCCGGCACGGAGCGCGCGTCGTTCCCGGCCGCGGCGGATCTGCTGTATCGCGCGCGCCCGCGCATCACCGGGCTGCGGGACGGCGACCGCGTCCAGCCCCAGCTGCGCGCCGACGCCGAGGCGATCGAGCCGGCCGACGTCGCCGGTCTCGCGCTGCGGCTCGACCGCGGCGTCCTCCCGGTCCAAGGCCCGCCCGGCACGGGCAAGACGTACACCGGCGCGTACGTGATCGCATCGCTGCTCGCGGCGGGGAAACGGATCGGCGTCACCTCGACCAGCCACAAGGCGATCGACAACCTGCTCTGCGCGGTCGAGGACGCGGTCGCGGCGCGCGGCGAGTCGTTCCGCGGCGTGAAGAAATGCGACAAGGCGAACGCCGACTCGGCGTTCGTCTCACGGCACGCGGCGCCGTTCGTCGAGAACGCGGCGCAGAACGCGCCGTTCGCGGAGTACGCGCTGGTCGCCGGCACGTCGTGGCTGTTCGCGCGCGAGGAGCTCGCGCGCGTCGACTACCTGGTGATCGACGAAGCCGGTCAGGTGGCGCTCGCCGACGCGCTGGCGATGGCGACGAACGCGGAGAACGTGATCCTGCTCGGCGATCCGCTGCAGCTCGCGCACGTCTCGGTCGGGACGCATCCCGACGGCGCCGGTGCTTCGGTCCTCGAGCATCTGCTGACCGACGAGCGCGCGCCCGAGACGGTGCGCGGAACGATGCCGGAGGACCGCGGGGTCTTCCTCGACCGCACGTTCCGCATGCATCCCGCGCTGTGCGACTTCGTCTCGGCGATGGCGTACGAAGGCCGGCTGCGCTCGGCGGCGTCGTGCGCTCGGCAGCGGATCGACGCGGCGTGGTTCTCCGGCGCGGGCTTGCGCTACGTCGCGGTGGACCACGACGGCAACGCGCAATCGTCCGACGAGGAAGCCGCCGCGGTCGAGACGATCCTCGGCGGGCTGATCGGCGGAACGTTCACCGACCGTCACGGCGTCGCGCGGCCGCTGCGCGCCGCCGACGTGCTCGTCGTCTCACCGTACAACGCGCAGGTCCGGCTGCTGAAGCAGCGGCTGCGCGCACGGTTCGGCGAGGGCGTGCGCGTCGGCACGGTCGACAAGTTCCAAGGCCAGGAGGCGCCCGCCGTGATCTACTCGCTCGGGACGTCGAGCGCCGAGGACGCCCCGCGCGGCGCCGACTTCCTCTTCGAGGAGAACCGTTTCAACGTCGCGCTCTCGCGCGGCCGGGCGCTCGCGGTGCTCGTCTGCTCGCCGCGGCTGCTCGAAGCGCGTTGCGCGACCGTCGAGCAGCTCCGCGCGGTGGCGGCGTTCTGCGCGTTCGCCGAGGCCGCGAGCGACTGACGCGTCAGTGGGGGATGGCGGGCTCGCGAACGATCGGGTCGGGCCCTTCCCGCACCGGTTCCGCGCCGCCGCGATCACCGCGATCGCTGCGACCCCATGCCGGGCCGCTGTACCAGGGCGACGTTTCCGCGAGCCGGCGGTTCACCGCGTCCGGCACGTCGATGCGATCGGCTTGGAACACCCCGTCGCGGACGGTGCCGGTGAGCGCGACCCGCATCCCGACGTCGAGCCGCAGTCCGACGGGCTCGATGACCGTCCCGCGGTGCATCTGGACGGTGACGAGCGCACCCTTCGCGTCGCGCACCGTGATCCCGTACTTCCCGCTGAAGTTCGTGATCTGCGCGACGAGGTGGTCACGCGCGGCCGGCACGGGCGCGCTCGGCCCGGCCGGTTCGGCGCTCGCCGCAACCGGTGCGGCGAACGCGAGCGCCGCGCACACGAGCGCGGCATGGTGGAGCGTCGGAGAGATCGTCGTCATCGCAGCCTCCTCGAACGATTCTGAGGCCGCGCGCTCGGAACGCCCTGAGAACGACCGCTCTCGGGGCTCGCGGAGCTGTGGGCTACGCGCCCCGGCAGGTCATGCAGGACGCGCTGCACGTGTCCGACTTCGGGTCGCTCGTGATCGAATAGATCCCTTCGGCAGACTCGAAGCGTGCAGGCTCTTCACGCAAATCCAGATCGTCGAAACGGAGGTCGGCAGGCATGGTTGAGAGTTGTCCGGTCTGCGGCACGGCGAAACGGCAAATGTACGAAGTGAGCATTGTCACGTGACACCGCCGAAGATCGGTGCATCGGCGAAGCGCCGCGCTCGGTGAAGCCAGCCTCGTCACCCGGGAAAGCGACCGCTCTCCACGCACGATGCGCGTGTTCGGCGCGCTCGCTCGATCGCACGCCTGCGTTCATCGCGCGCTCGAACGTCGCGCCGGTTTTCTTGAGCCGCACAGCATCCGCCGTTCGCGGCGTTCACCCAGAGCCTCGTGATCGCCGGTCATAGTCTCGGCGGCGCGATTGCCACGCTGTTGACCGCAGATTGGCTGACGCAGGATCCCTCGCTCGACCTCACGCTCGTCACGGCCGCCTCGCCGGCGGTCGGCGACTATGCGTTCTTCACCCAGTTCAACTCGCTCGTGCCGAACAGTTATCGCTACAACAACTACTTCGACACCGTGGCGAATTTCCTGGATGTTGCTTACTATCAAGTCGACACCGAGATCTCGTTGTACAGCTACGACATCATCTTCACGCCGGAGTGCGAGCACTCGCTCGTGACGTACGTGTACCTGCTGAGCCCGAGCGGCACCGACTGCAACTTCTCATGCTGCCTTTTCGACGAGGCGAAAAAGTCCGCGTTGCGCACCCTCCATGAGAGCCGGTTGAGCCGCCGAAGCTAGACCTGCGATCAAAAAGCCCGCCGAACTTGCGCGGGCGGGCTTTCGGACTCGTGGTGGAGGTGAGGAGACTCGAACTCCTGACCCCTTACATGCGAAGCAAGTGCTCTACCAGCTGAGCTACACCCCCACGGGCCGTCCGGGATTCTAGCAGGCGGCGCTGCCCCCTGTCAAAGGGACGTGTCGGCGCGGCGGCGAGAGAGACGGCGATGCCCTACGCTCGCTCGGCGGTCGCTGCCCTCGGGTTGCTTCTGCTGGTCGCGTGCTCGCAGGGGCCGGCCCAGCGCGCGGGCGGGCCGCTGCGCGTCGTCGCGACGACCTCGACGCTCGCCTCGATCGCGCGCGGCGCGGCCGGCAAGGCGCCCGACGTTCGCTCGCTCGTTCCGGTCGGCGTCTCACCCGAGGATTTCCAGCCCTCGCCGGACACGGTCGCCGCGCTGCGCGCCGCCGACGTGCTGGTCGAGAACGGCGCCGGGCTCGAAGGCTGGCTCGAGCCGATGATCCGGAACGCCGCCAACCCGCGGCTGCGGATCGTCGTCTGCACCGACGGTCTCGCGGTGGTGAACGGCAACCCGCACCTCTGGATGGATCCGGTCTACGCGCGCGCGTACGCCGAGAAGATCCGCGACGCGCTGGTGGCGGCCGACGCGCCGCACGCGGCGGCGTATCGCGCGGCGACCGCCGCGTACGACGTGCAACTCGCCGCGCTCACGTCGCGAACGCGTGCGAAGCTCGCGACGATCCCCGCGCCGCGGCGCACGATGATCGTCTTCCACAACGCGTTCGACTACTACGCGCGCCGCTTCGGGCTGCGCATCGCCGGCGCGATCGAGCCGCTCCCCGGCGCCGAGCCGAACCCCGCGCACCTCGCCGAGCTCGTGCGGCAGGCGCGGGCGCAGCACGTCCCGGCCGTCTTCGCCGAGCACGAGTACAGCGACAAGCTCGCGCACACCGTCGCCTCGAGCGCGGGCGGCCTGACCGTCGCGTTCCTCTACGACGACTCGCTGGCGCCGGGCGAGGGCGTCGACTCGTACGTCGGCCTGATCGACACCGACACCGACGCGATCGTGTCGGCACTGAAGTGAACGCCGTCGAGGTCCACGACCTGCACGTCCGCTACGACCGCGTCGAGGCGCTGCAAGGCGTCGACTTCGCGCTGCCGCGCGGGACGGCGCTCGGGATCGTCGGCCCGAACGGCTCCGGGAAGTCGACGCTGCTCAAGGCCGTCGCCGGTCTGGTGCAGCCCGCGGAAGGGAGCGTGCAAGTGCAAGGCCGCGCGCCGCGCGAGCTCGCGCCCGGGACGATCGGGTACGTCCCGCAGGTCGAGGACGTCGACTGGCAGTTCCCCGTGAGCGTGCGCGACGTCGTCACGATGGGGCGCTATCCGCGGATCGGACCGTTCCGGCGCTTCTCGGCGCACGACCGCAGCGCGGTGGCGCGCGCGATCGAGGCGCTCGATCTGGGCCCGATCGCCGACCGCCACATCAGCGAGCTCTCGGGCGGGCAGCAGCAGCGCGCGTTCGTCGCGCGCGCGATCGCGCAGGAGCCGCTGCTGCTGCTCCTCGACGAGCCGACGACCGGCGTCGACGCCGCGACCGAGGACGCGCTGCTCGCGCTCGTGCGCGGCCTCGTCGCCGACGGGCTGCCGGTACTGATGACGACGCACGACCTCGACCGCGCGCCGGAGTGGTTCGACCGGCTGATCGTCGTCGACCGGAAGATCCTCGCCGACGGCACGCCGGACGACGTGCTGGAGTCCGGCGCGTACGCCGGGATCCGCGAGCACACCCACACGCACGGGCATCATCGCTGAGGCATGGGCGGGATCCTCGAGCCGTTCCAGCAGGACTTCATGCAGCGCGCGTTCGTCGTCGCGCTGGTCGTCGGCGCGCTGTGCTCGGCGATGGGGACGTACGTCGTGCTGCGCAAGCTCTCGTTCATCGGCGACGGGCTCGCGCACGCCTCGTTCGCCGGGATCGCGATCGCGTATCTGCGCGGCGCGAACTTCTACGCGGGCGCGGCGGTCGCGACGATCGTCACGGCGCTCGGGATCGGCTTCGTCCACCGCCGCGCGAAGGTCTCGCTCGACACCTCGATCGGCGTGCTCTTCACCGGCGCGTTCGCGCTCGGCGTCTTCCTGATGTCGCGCTCGCCGCGCGCGACGGTCGATCTCCAGAGCTTCCTGTTCGGCAGCATCCTCGGCGTCTCGGCCGGCGATGTCGCGACCGTCGTCGGGCTCGGGCTCGCGGTCGCGTTCGTCGTCGGCGCGCTGTGGCGACCGCTGCTCTACACCTCGTTCGATCCGGTCGTCGCGCAGGCGGCCGGGATCCGCGCCGGGCTGATCGACTACGCGCTGCTGGTCGTGCTCGCGGTGACGATCATCGTCTCGCTGCAAGCGGTCGGGATCGTCCTCGTCGCCGCATTGCTCGTCACGCCGGCCGCCGCCGCCTCGCAGCTCACGAAGCGGTTCGTCCCGATGATGCTGCTCTCGGTCGCGTTCGGCGTCTTCTCGACGGTCGGCGGCCTGTACGCGTCATACGAGCTGCACGCGTCGTCCGGCGCGACGATCGTGCTGCTCGCGACGCTCGTGTTCTTCGCGGCGCTCGCGATCAACGGCCTCAACGCAGCGCGTCGATCGCGGCGCGCTCCTTGATCGAGCCGATCCCGGTCACCGCGTCGAAGCCGGTCGTGACCGCGCAGCCGTCGGGCTGCTGCTCGGCGCAGCCCTTCACCAGCGGCGGCGGCGTCGGGACGATCCCGCGGTAGTTCTTCGGCAGCGGCGCGCGGCGCGGGCGCAGGTTGTTGTCCTTCCAGCCGCGGTCGTTCTCGCGCGAGACGTCGCGGAACGCCTGCGGCGCGGAGCGCGCGAGCGCGTAGAGGTCGCCGGCGGTCAGCAGCCGGCGCGGCGCGGCGACCAGGCTGTTGATCGCGGCGAGCTGGCCGCCGACCAGCGAGGCGCTCTCGCTGGTCCCGCCGACGCCGCCGATCCCGTAGCCGTGCCAGTAGACGCGCAGGTGTCCCGCCGCGTCGGCCGAGACGTCGGGGACGATCCGGTTCTTCACGTACGCCGGCGAGAACAGGAAGTCGCCCGGCGCGTTCTGCCACGCTGGCCGCGGCTCGGTCGAGATCCCGCCGCCGGTCGCGTGGTCGAGGTCGTTCCACGGCCCCTCGTCGATCACGCCGTCGCGGTCGCCGAGCTGCGTCCCGCCGGCGCAGATCACGTACGGCAGGACGCACGGCCACGACACGCGCGCCCGCTCGATCCCGTTCTCCTTGAAGCCGTACGCGCCGTCGTCGCCGGCCGGGACGACGACCGGGATCCCGCGGACGAGCGCCTCGAGATACGGCAGCGGCGTCTGGCCGTAGCGCGCCGCGACCGGTCCGTCGGCCGGGCCGACGA
>DATHLL010000517.1:0-4189 GCA_035488195.1 Candidatus Elarobacter sp.
CCGCGGCGGAGAGGAAGACGACCCAGACGCCGTGCAGCTCGCCCGCCTGCTGCGTCGTGTCGTGCGGGATCGCGGAGCAGCCGGCGAGCAACGGCGTCGCGGCGAGCGTGGTCGTGAGCGCGGCGAACCGCACGTGCAAGAAGTCCCTCCGGCGTCGGGGTCGGTGGAGGTGTCGTACCCGCCTCGGCGGCGTCTCACCGAGCCGGGCGCGGGGTAAAGCAGATGCCGGATGTCCGCACGCATCGGCAACGCCGCGAGCACGGAGCGCTTGACCGTCCGAGGGCACGCGCTCGTTCTCGGCGTCATCTTGTTCCTCGCCTCCGAACTGATGTTCTTCGCGGCGTGGTTCGCGGCGTATTTCGACCTGCGCGGCCGCAGCGGGCACTGGCCGCCGGCCGGCGTCGAGCTCGACACGCTCGAGTCCACGATCGGGACGGCGCTGCTAGGGATCTCGAGCCTCTTCGTGCTGCTCGCCATCCGCGATGTGCATGCCGGCAAACGGGCGCGCGCGCGGCTGTGGCTCTCCGGGACGGTGCTGCTCGGCGTGCTGTTCCTCGCCGAGACCTTCCACGGCTGGAGCAAGAACGCGTTCACGCTCACCACGCACGCGTACGGCTCGCTGTTCTACGGGATGACCGGCTTCCACGCTGCGCACGTCACCGCCGGCGTGATCATGCTGGCGTTCCTGACCGCGGGCGTCGACAAGCCGGGGTTCACGCGCGAGCACGCGGCGGGCGCCGAAGCGATCTCGTACTACTGGCATTTCGTCTTCGTCGTGTGGCTCGGGATCTGGGCCACGATCTGGTTCGTGCGGTGAAGAGCCGCGAGGGGCGCGGCGAGCTGCGCGCGGCGCTGTGGCTGCTGCTCTCGCTCGCGGGAAGCGTCGCGTTCGCGACCTCGTTCGCGCTCGGCGGGCAGACGCAGGTCGAAGGCGTCGGGCTGGCGGCGGCGCTGTTCGGGATCGCGGGCGCGCTGATCACCTGGAGCCGCGACCTGATGCCGCACGAGCAGACCTCCGATCCGCAGCACCCGCTCGGGACGCCGGAGCGCGAGCGCGGCGACGCCGTCTCGCTGATCGAAAGCGGCGCCGGGGAGATCGTCGGCCGGCGCACATGGCTGATGCGGCTCGGCTGGAGCGCGCTCGGATTCCTCGGCGTCGCGGCGTTGTTCCCGATCCGCTCGCTGGGGCCGAGCCCGAAGGATCAGATCGGGCGCACCGGCTGGAAAGCCGGTACGCGGCTCGTGCGCGAGGACGGCTCGCCGGTGCGCGCCGACATGCTCGACGTCGGCAGCGTGGTGAGCTCGTTCCCCGAAGGTCAGGTCGGCCCCGACCACTTGATGAACATGGCGAACGACGTCGTGATGCTCGTGCGCGTCCCGGAAGAGCAGTTGCGGATGCCGGGCGAGCGGCGCGACTGGACGCCGCAAGGGTTCGTCGCGTACTCGAAGGTCTGCACGCACGCGGGCTGTCCCGTCGCGCTCTACCGTGAAGGGCCGCAGCAGTTGATGTGCCCGTGCCACCAGTCGACGTTCGACGTGCTCGACGGCGGGACGGTCGTCTTCGGCCCGGCCGCGCGCGCGCTGCCGCAGCTCCCGATCCACGTCGACGCGGACGGGACGCTGCGCGCGGGCGGGACGATGTCCGACTTCGTCGGCCCCGACGCCTGGGAGACCGGATGATCCGCACGCTCGTCGACGCGCTCGACGAACGGCTCGGCGCGGCGCCGTTCCTGCGCCACGCGCTGCGCAAGGCGTTTCCCGATCACTGGTCGTTCATGCTCGGCGAAGTTGCGGCGTACTGCTTCCTCTTCATCGTGCTGAGCGGGACGTACCTGACGTTCTTCTTCCATCCTTCGTCTCATCAGGCGATCTATCACGGGCACGGCGTTCCCTCGCTCGACGGGCGCGCGATGTCGGACGCGTACGCCTCGGTGCTGAAGATCTCGTTCGAGACGCAGGCCGGGCTGCTGGTCCGCCAGGCGCACCACTGGTGCGCGCTGCTGTTCGCCGCGGCGGTGATCGCGCACATGGCGCGGATCTTCTTCACCGGCGCGTTCCGCAAACCGCGCGACCTCAACTACGCGATCGGGCTGACGCTGCTGCTGCTGGTGATGGCCGACGGGTTCACGGGCTACTCGCTGCCGGACGACCAGCTCTCGGGCGCGGGGCTGCGAATCGCCGATTCGATCGCGCTCTCGATCCCGGTGATCGGGTCGTGGGTGGCGTTCCTGTTCTTCGGCGGGAACTTCCCGAGCCCGGAGATCACGAACCGGCTGTACGCGATCCACATCCTCTTCATCCCGCTCGCGCTCGGCGCGCTGATCGCGCTGCACGTCGCGATCCTGTGGCATCAGAAGCACACGCAGTTCCCCGGGAAACGGCAGCGCGAGAACAACGTCGTCGGTTCGCCGCTGTGGCCCACGTACGCGGTGAAGTCGTTCGCGCTGATGGCGGCGACGTTCGGCGTGCTGCTGCTGCTCGGCGGGCTGGTCGAGATCAACCCGGTGTGGCAGTACGGGCCGTACGATCCGTGGACCGTCGCCTCGCCGGCGCAGCCGGACTGGTACGTCGGCTGGCTCGACGGCGCGCTGCGCCTCGCGCCGCCGTGGGCTATCCATCTCGGCCGCCACACGATCTCCGCGCTGCTGTGGCCGGGGATCGTGCTGCCGCTGTGCTTCTTCGGCGTGCTCTACGCGTGGCCGTGGCTCGAGCGCAAGCTGACCGGCGACCGCGCGTACCACGAGCTGCTGCAGTACCCGTGGCAGAACCCGCTCCGCACGTCGTTCGGCGTCGCGGCGCTGGCGTTCGCCGGGATGCTGCTGCTGGCGGGGAGCGACGACGTGCAGGCGCGGCTGTGGCGCGTCTCGGTGCAGCAGCTCGCGTGGTTCTACCGCATCGCGCTGTGGATCGCGCCCGTGGTTGCGGCGGCGATTTCGTGGCGCGTCTGCGTCGAGCTGCAGGCGCGGCACGCGTACGAGGAAGACCATCCCTCGCGCGTCGTGCTGAAGCGCGCGCCGGAAGGCGGGTTCGAGGAAGAGCCCGTGCCGACGCCGTGATCGCGCTGCTCGCCGCCGCGGTGCTCGCGTCGACCACGTCGGCCGGCGAACCGAAGCCGCCGCTCACGCACGTCGCGGCGCCGGCCGCGCGCGATCCGGTGAAGGTCGGCGGCGATCTGTACGCCGTGCACTGCATCCATTGCCACGGCGACAAGCTGCAAGGGACGGTCGACGGCCCGCCGCTCACGAAAGCCGGCGCCGCCGACGTCGACTTCCAGCTCTCGACGGGGCGGATGCCGCTCGAGGTTCCGGCGACCGAGCCGATGCGCGGCCCCGCGTCGTTCCCGCGCGAACAGATCGACGCGCTGATCGCGTACATCGTCTCGCACGGCGGCAACGGCGCGCCGATCCCCAACGTGCATCCCGACGTCACGAAGCTCACCCGCGGCCGTGTCGTGTACGAAGAGAACTGTCAAGCCTGCCACGGCGCGACCGGAACCGGCGCGGTCGCCGGGTTCGGCTGGCTGGCCCCCGCGGTGCTGCAAGCGACGCCGCTGCAGACCGCCGAAGCGGTGCGCACCGGTCCCGGAATCATGCCGCAATTCGGCGAGCACGCGATCCCGCACGACGATCTCGACGCGCTCACCGCGTACGTCGACACGCTGCACCACCCCGACGACCGCGGCGGCTATTCGCTAGCGAGCGCCGGGCCCGTCGGTGAAGGGCTCGTCGGCTGGCTGATCGGCCTCGGCTGCACGGTGCTGGTCATGTTCGCCGTCGGAGAGACGCTCAAGAGATAACTTCGTCACCGCTCGCTTGTGGTTGCGGGGGATCGGCCACCGTCGGGGATGGTCCACGTTTATCCGTAAGGTACGCGGTATTCCCCTAAGTTCGTCGCCCGCGAACCGTTGAACCCGAACCCGTCGGCCTAACCGACGGACAGCGCCTGGCAGGGTGCACGGAAAGCATTTCCACAGCAACGAACATTGCTCCAGAATACGTCGGCCCGCCGCTCTCGAGTATGGTGACGTACCGCCGTTCCGCAACGGCATACCGCCGTCGCGCCAGATCGACGTCGGCGAGAAAGAGCGTCGGCCAGGACGATTCAGAATCCAACGACGCCGCACGTCGGAAGGCGGCGAATGCGTCATCGTACCGGCCCAAGGACGCGACCGAAAGTCCCTGAACCAACT
>DATHLL010000518.1:0-3298 GCA_035488195.1 Candidatus Elarobacter sp.
GCGGACGAAGCGCCGCTCGCCGCGGCGGAGCGCGAGGTGATCCCTGAAGCGATGCTGCGCCATGCGGCGACGCTGGTCTGGTACGTGGTCACCCGCCACGGCGAACGGATCCCCGGCGACGTCGGCGGCGCGCCGCGCTACGCCGCCCGCGTCGCCGAGCTCGCCGCGAACGCGGCGGCGATCCGCGAGGCCGCGCGTGGCTAGGCTGCTGAACGCGCTGCTGTGGCTCGCGCTGTGCGCGCTCGTCGCGACCGTCGTGCTGATGACGTGGCATCCGTGGGTGACGCCGTGGACCGGCGTGCGGAGATGACCGCATAGGGCTACGCCGTTCGCGGACCGCGCCGGTCGCGCGCGGGGGCGGGGGCGCGCGTCGCGAAGCCGCTCGGGATGACGCGGATCGTGATCTTGGGCGGGGGGTTCGCGGGGGTCGCGACCGCGCGGCGGCTGGAGAAGAAGCTGCGGCGCGACGAGGCCGAGATCGCGCTGGTCGGGCGCGACAACTTCACGCTCTTCACGCCGATGCTCCCCGAGGTCAGCTCGGGCGGGCTCGAGCCGCGCCACGTCGCGACGCCGGTCCGCGCGCAGCTCCGCCGCACGACGTTCGTCCTCGGCGAGATCTCGCGGATCGACCTCGCGGCGCGCGTGGTCGAGGCGCGCCATCCCATCACCGGCGACGTCGCGCACCTCGAGTACGACCAGCTCGTCCTCGCGCTCGGCTCGGTGACCTCGACGTTCGGGATCGAAGGCGTCGCCGAGCACGCGCTCCCGCTCAAGACGCTGGAGGACGCGGAGACGCTCCGCAACCGCGTCATCGCCGCGCTCGAGCAGGCCGTCGTCACGCCGGACGGTCCGGCGCGGAAACGGCTGCTCACCTTCGCGGTCGTCGGCGGCGGCTACACCGGCTGCGAGTGCGCCGGCGAGCTGGTCGACTTCTTCCACAGCATCGTGCCGTTCTACCGGCCGCTGCGGCTCGCCGACGTGCGGATGATCCTGATCGAGGCCGGCAAGGCGCTGCTCCCCGATCTCCCGCCGAAGATGGGCGCGTACACGACGCGCAACCTCGCGCGCCGCAAGGTCGAGCTGATCATCGGCGACGGTGTGACGCGGCTCGACGAGCACGGGATCGCGCTGCAGTCGGGGACCGTGATCCCGTGCGCGACGGTCGTGTGGAGCGCCGGCGTGCGGCCCTCGCCGGTGCTGCGCGATCTGCCCGTCCCGCACGCGCGCAACGGTGGCATCCTCGTCGACGAAGACATGTCGGTGCGCGAGACGCCCGGCGTCTGGGCGCTCGGCGACTGCGCCTGGATCCCCACCAAGCCGGACGCGCAGCAGAGCGAACGCGACGCGTGGTATCCCGCCACGGCGCAGCACGCGATCCGCGAAGGCCCCTCGCTCGCCGACAACATCGTCGCGACGCTGCGCGGGACGCCGACGAAGCCGTTCCGCTACACCTCGCTCGGCACGATGGCCTCGCTCGGCGCGCGCCGCGGCGTCGCGCAATTACCGGGCGGCTTCGTGCTGACCGGCTTCCTCGCGTGGTTCCTCTGGCGCGGCTACTATCTCGCGCGTTTGCCCGGCCTCGACCGCCAAGTGCGCGTCGCGCTCGACTGGGCGCTGGGCGTCCTCTTCCCGCGCGACATCGCCGAGTTGCGCCTCTACACCGAGCGCGGCCAGCTCCAGGCGGAGCGCGACGCCGGCTTCATCCCGCCCGCTCAGGCCAGCCAGGCGTCGTCGGGGCCGGCGTAGACGTTGCCGTAGAGCGACTGCGCGTCGGGATACGGTTCGGCTTCGATCTCGTCGGTGGTGCGGTTCACCAGCTCGGTGATCTCGCGCTTGATCGCCTTCGCCTCGTCCTCGGTGAGGACGCCGCGCTCGATCAGGAAGCGCTCGTACTTCGGGACCGGGTCGTTGGGGCGGTGCTCCGCGACCTCGTCCCGCGTGCGGTAGGTGCGGTCGTCGTCGTCGGTCGTGTGCGAGAGGAACCGGTAGCACTTCGACTCGACCAGCACCGGGCCGTCGCCGCGCGCGGCGTGCGCGCGCGCCTCGCGCATCGTCGCGTAGACCGCGACCGGGTCGAAGCCGTCGCAGGTCATCCCGCGCATCCCGTAGCCGGCGGCGCGCGCGGCGACCGTGTCGGTGCGCATCTGCTTGCTGATGTGCGTCGAGATCGCCCACTGATTGTTCTCGCACGTGAACACGACCGGCAGCGCGTGCACCGCGGCGAAGTTCATCGCCTCGTGCCACTCGCCTTGCGAGGTCGCGCCCTCGCCGAACTGGCAGAACACGACGCGGTCGCCGCCGCCTTCGCGCTTGAGCGCCCACGCCGCGCCGACCGCGTGCGTGCACTGCGCCGCGATGATCGAAGAGATCGACGCGATCCCGAGCTTCTTCGCGGTGACGTGGTTGATGATCGAGCGCCCGCCGGTCGTGTCCTTCGCGCGCGCGAGCTGCGAGCGGAACAGATCGGTCAGCGGGAAGCCGCAGGCGAGGATGATCCCGGTGTTGCGGTAGTACGGGTAGAGCAGATCCTTGCCGCGCTCGAACGCGAGCCCCGTCCCGGCCTGGACGGCCTCGTGGCCCTCCGAGCCCATCGCGATCCCGATCTTCCCTTGCCGGTTGAGCTGGAAGCCGCGCGTGTCGACCGCGCGCTGCGTGTGCATGTCGCGGAACAGCTTGAGGTACTGGTCGCGCGTGAGCTCGGTTGCGGACGGGGTGCCGATCGCCATCGCCGCGAGCCTTCCGCGGCGGCGGACGCGCCCCTACCGAGCGGTCGGGCGGGGAACGGCGCGGCGCGCTCGGAAGAGCGCCGCGATGCATTTCGGCCGTCTTTTCGCCGCCGCCGTCCTCGCGACGGCCTTTTCGTCTCCGCTCGCCGCGCACGCCGCCCCGCAGGGCGGCCCGGGTCCCGGCTCGCCGCGCAAGCCCGCGCCGAAGCCGACCGTCACCCCCTCGCCCGGCCCCGACACCGAAGGCGTGAAGTTCCGCGCGATCGGGCCGGCGATCTCGGGCGGCCGCGTCCCCGCCGTCGCCGGAAGCGACCGCGACCCGCTGCTGTACTACGTCGGCGGCGCCGGCGGCGGCGTCTTCAAGTCGTCCGACGGCGGCTCGTCGTTCGCCTCGGTGTGGGAGAACGCGTCGAAGTTCGGCGCGATCGGCGCGGTGAGCGTCGCGCCGAGCGACCCGAACGTGGTCTGGGTCGGAACCGGCGAAGCGAACCCGCGCAACGACGTCTCGTACGGCGACGGCGTGTGGCTGACGCGCGACGGCGCGAAGCACTGGACGCACGCCGGGCTCGACG
>DATHLL010000519.1:0-2403 GCA_035488195.1 Candidatus Elarobacter sp.
CGCTTGCGCGGATTCGCCGGAGTGGAATCGCAGAGATTGCTCGAGATCGACCCCTTCGTCTGCAAGAGCGATGATCAGGTACACGGTTCGTAGCGCCAAGGTAACAGGATCGTGACGCCTTCGGCCATTGCATGCCGTAACCCCGCCGGCATGCAATGGTCGCGCGGGCGCGATGGGGTCGTCAACGGCGTCCGCGCCGGCCGAACAGCAGATCGAACAGCAATCCGATGCAGCCGCGATGATCGGAGCCGGTCTCGCCGCCGTCGCCGTCGCCGCCGCGGCCGGGCGGGCCGCCGCCGGCGTTCCCGCCGAGGGCTTCGACGCGCTGCCCGATCTGCTCGACGTAGCGCTCGAAGGCAAGATACCAGCGGTTCTCGCGCGGCATCGCGCGGAGGATCGAGCGCACGACGGTGAGCGCGCGCTCCTCGCGCCCGACGATCTCCTTTCGCGAACGCACCGGGACGGTGATCTGGAACGAGCCGAGGACGCGGCGCTCCTGGAGCGGCGGGAGCTCCGAGGCGGCGAAGGTCCCGCGGTTCATGCGGCTGACCGCGCTCGTCTCGGCGGCGCCGGCGCGCGTGGAGGCGAGCAGCGCGCGCATCTGCTCGCGCGGCACCGGCGGGCGGATCACGACCTTCTCGGTCGTGATCTGGCGGACGACGATCGTGAAGACGTTGCCGTGCCGCACGTCGGGCGGGAGCTCGACCGTGAGCAGCCCGGCGAACGACGGACCGGTGCCCGACGGGATCGGGATGTACGTCACCTCGCCGGTGCGCACGCGCAGCGTGTGGTCGTCGACGCGCTCGAGCAACGTCGTCTCGTACATGCGCCCCGCCCAGTCGAGGATCTCCGCGGTGCGCACGCCGGGCAGGTACAGCGTCGCGACGCTGCCGCGCGGCGTCGAGCCCCAGACGATCATCAGCTCGTCGGGCTTCTCGTTCGGCTGCAGCGTCGTGCGCGTCGGGCGCATCTCGAAGGTGTGCTGGATCGTGTGCGAGGCGGCGCTGCCGGGATTGTCGGACTCGACGATCGCCAGGTTGCGCTGCGCGAGCTTGTCCGACGTGCCGGTCGTCGCGCCGTTCGGGATCGGATCGGGATCGAACGCGATCTCGGCGACGAGGCACTGGTGCAGGCCGCGCACGAGCTGCTGGATCGGCTGGCGCCCCGCCGCCCACGGTCCGTCCTGCGGCGCGGGCTGTACGGGGAACTGCGCTTGCGAAGGCTGGTTGATGTCGAGCCAGCAGCCGAAGAACGCGTCGACCTCGTTGCCGCTCGCGTCCGGCGGGATCGTCTGCACGTTCGCCGGATCGGTCTGCGCGTTGAGCGAGAGCGCCGACGAGTCGACGCGCGGCTCGGCGAAGTACGGGATCGTCACCACGTCGCCGCCCATGATTCCGAGCAGCGGGATCTCCACGCCGGTCAAGCCGCCGCGGCGGTACGTCGTCGCCTGGTCGTAGTCGGTGTACGTGGCCGCGGTCTGGAACGTGCGGAAGAACGCGCGCACGTTCGGCGCGTTCAGCGAGAGCGCGCGATAGCGCACGCGGCACACCGCGAAGTTGAAGACCGCGACGCCGCCGACCGTCTCCGAGAGCTCCAGCCATGACGTCTGCTCGTCGGTCGAGATGCCGTCGAACGGGTTGCCGACCGGGCCGGCCGCGGTCAGCGCGGCGATCAGGTTCTTGATGAACGGCGAAGCGTCGGCCGGCGTCGGACCCATCGTCACCGCGGGGACGCCGGGGAGCGACTGGCCGGGCGTGATCTGGAAGACGCGCAGGTCGGTGCTGAGCCATGTGACCGCGCCGTCGACGAAGTACGGGTTCGGCTGGTCGACGAGCTCGATCGCGCCGCTGCGTTTGACGTCCTGGATCGAAGCGGTGAGCTCGACCACTTGCAGCTCGGCGACGAAGCCGTTCGTGCTCGCGAACGTCATGTCGTAGACGAACGTGAAGCGCTGCGGCGCGTTCGGCAGCGAGGGGTCTTCGCAGAGCAGGCCGGTCGGCGTCCAGCCCATGTCGGTGACGCTCGGCGACGCGGTGATCGTCGGCGCCCACGTGTTGAGCTGCGTCTGGTTCGGCGTCGCCGTCGTGATCCCGAGCTGGCTCGGCGTGAAGCCTTCGACGACGACGTAGAACGCAGCCGTGACGTCGGCAGGCGAGGAGAGCTTCAGCAGCGCCTCGATCTCGGCTTTGCCGTAGGTGCTGCGGTCGATGATGAACCAGCAGTCGCGGCAGGTGACGTGTCGTTCGGTCTCGACCGGCTTCCCGTCGCCGGGATCGACGATGAAGCCGAGCCGGAACCAATTCGCGACCATGTCGGCGTACGTCGTGACCAGGCCGCGCGTCCAGTCCGCCGCGGTCGCCGGCGTCGCTTCGGGATAGACGCTGTCGGGCCGCGCGGCGGGCC
>DATHLL010000520.1:0-2611 GCA_035488195.1 Candidatus Elarobacter sp.
ACGGCGCACGGTATTCCGCGCGCTCGCGCGTTCGCCTCGCGTGCGCCGCCGCGAGCGCGCAGGACGCCCGGCGAGCGAGGACGGACTGTGGAGGCGATGGATCTGAAGCGCGCGCTCGTCCGCGTCGTCGCCGCGCTCGCGGTGCCGGCGATCGCGCTCGCGCTCTCGGCGTGCTCGCGCACGGCGGAGCAGGCCACCGGGCGGAGCGGCGCGCCGGCCGACACGCTGGTCGTCGCGCAGCAGCGCGAGCCGGCGTCGCTCAACCCCGCGCTCGAGAACGGCGTCTCGTCGACCGAGTGGGGCGAGTTGCTGTTTCAGTACCTTGTGAAGTACGACGACCGCGGGCGGCTCGTCGGCGACGCGGCGACGGAGGTGCCGTCGGTCGCGAACGGCGGCGTCAGCCGCGACGGGCTCACGATCACGTATCACCTGCGCCGCGGGCTGCGCTTCGCCGACGGCCGGCCGCTGACGGCGCGCGACGCCGTGTACTCGATCGACGCGATCAACGATCCGGCGAACGACCCGCAGTCGCGGTTCGGGTACGACGTCGTGCGCAAGGCCGAGGCGCCGAACGACACGACGCTGGTGCTGCATCTGAAGCGCCCGTTCGCGCCGCTGCTCGTCCTCGTGCTCGCGCCGCAAGGGTTCCCGATCCTCCCCGCGCACCTGCTCGCGAAGCTGCACGACTTCAACCAGATCCCGTTCGACTCGATGCCGGTCGGCTCGGGACCATACGTCGTCACGAAGTGGACGCACGGCGACTCGGTCGAGATGCGCGCGAACCCGTACTACTACCGCGGCAAGCCGGCGATCGAGCATCTCCGCGTGCGCTTCGTCCCCGACCCGAACACCGCGATGAACCTGCTGCGCACGAGCGAGGCCGGCGGCTACTTCTCCGACCTCGACTACGGCAACTATCCCATCCTGCGACGAATCGCCGGGATGCGCGTCTCGCGCACGCCGATGAACGCGGTCGGCGCGATCATCTTCAACACGCAGGACCCGGTCACGAGCGATCCGCGCGTGCGGCGCGCGCTCGCGGCGGCGATCGACATCCCGGCGACGATGCAGAAGACGTACCGCGGCGCCGTGAGCACGACCGGCGCCGGGCGCGGGCTGTTCATCTGGGCGTACGACCGCAGCGCGTATCCCGACGTCGCGTACGACCCGGCGCAGGCGCGCGCGCTGCTCGACGCGGCCGGCTGGAAGCCGGGCTCAGACGGCGTGCGCCGGAAGGACGGCAAGTCGCTCGACGTGCTCTTCATCATCCAGGCCGCGACGCCGGGCGACGCGATCATCGGGAACGCCGTCGCGCAATACGAAAAGGCCGTCGGCGCGAACGTCACGCTCAAGGCGTACAACGTCACGCAGTTCGTCGCGCCCTCGAACCAAGGCGGCCCGGTCTACGGCGGGAAGTTCCAGATGGCGCTCTACCCGTTCGTCAACGGCGACGACCCGGACACCACCGACCAGTTCAGCTGCGCGACCGTCCCGCCGCGCGGCTACAACAAGTCGCGGATCTGCGACCCGCGCCTCGACGCGCTGCTCGCCGAAGGGCAGCGCACCTACGATCTCGCGCGCCGCAAGGCGATCTACGCGCGGATGCAGGCGCTGCTGCACGAGGAGATGCCGATCGCGCTCCTCTACCAGCGCCCGGAGCTCGACACGTTCACCACCCGGCTGCGCGGCCAGACGACCTCGCTCTCCACCGCGTGGTGGAACGCCGGTGCGTGGAGCCTCGCGCCGTGAGCGCTACGCCTCGGGCGTCTCCTCGCCTTCTTCGTGCTCGTGCTCCGGCGGGTCTTCGATCGTGATCGGGCCGTCGAAGACCTCGAGCACCTCGCTGCCCGCAATGACGACCGAGTCGCGGTCCTTGTCGACGATCGCCTCGCTCGCCTCGAACCACGCGATCGGACCGTCTTCCTCGTCATCCTCGCCAGGCGCGAGATAGGCGAACTCGAGCAGGCCGACGGCGGCCAGCGCGTCGACGATCGCGGCGGCCGGCCCGAGTGCCTCGGCGCGCGCCGACTCCTCGCCGTCGTCGAGGCGGCGCAGGATCGCTCGGAACTCTTCGGAGAGATGCTTGGTGACGTCCGCGTGCTCCAGCGGATCGGCCTGCGTCTCGGTCTGATTCTCGTTCACCCGGACGGGCTTCGACGCTCGACCGCAAACACATGGCGCGGCGGGCCCACGCTCGCTTGTGCCCGGGGCGTTGGAACGCGTCACCCGATTCTGACGTTGGTTGCGCAGGTGTTCACGATCATGCACACGCGCCGCTCGCGCGCGCTCCTCGCCGCGCTCGCGCTCGCCGCGTTCACGCTCGGCACGCTGCCGCTGGTGGCGCCCGCCGCGTCGCCGCCAAGCGCGAAGAAAACCGTCCCGGCGGCGAAGACGGCCGGAACGAAGAAGGTTGCCGCAGCGAAGACCGCCGCGAAGAAGACTGCCAAGCCGATCGCCGGCTACCATCCGCACAACGGACCCGCGCCGGCGGACGAGTACTTCGGGCGCCTGCAGATGAGCATTCTCGGCGTGCGCAACAAGGTGAAGGACCTCGGGCTCGACGCCGACACGCATCCCGAGCACGACAAGGCGATCCTGGGCAACGCGATCT
>DATHLL010000521.1:0-6163 GCA_035488195.1 Candidatus Elarobacter sp.
GCGTCGATCTCGTCGATGAAGACGATGCACGGCGCGCTCTTCTTCGCCTGCTCGAACAGATCGCGGACGCGCGAGGCGCCGACGCCGACGAACATCTCGACGAAGTCGGAGCCCGAGATCGAGAAGAACGGGACGCCCGCCTCGCCGGCGATCGCGCGCGCGAGGAGCGTCTTGCCGGAGCCCGGCGGGCCGAGCAGCAGCACGCCCTTCGGGATCCGCGCGCCGAGCGCTTGGAACTTCTTCGGGTACTTCAGGAACTCGACGACCTCGCCGAGCTCTTCCTTCGCCTCGTCGACGCCGGCGACGTCGGCGAAGGTCACCTTCGGCCGGTTCTCGCTGAGCAGCTTCGCGCGCGAGCGCCCGAAGGAGAGCGCCTGGCTCCCGCCGCTCTGCGCCTGGCGCAGGATGAAGATCAGCAGCAGCGCCATCACGATGAACGGCACGAACTGGAAGACGTAGCCGATCAGCGGCGTCGCCTGCGCGTTGACCGCGCTGATGTCGACGTTCTTGGCGCGCAGGGCGGGGAGCAGATCCCGGTCTTCCGGCGCGGTGGTCGTGAAGTGCGACTGGGTCGCGTCGTTCATCTGGCCCGAGATGTCACGGCCCGAGATCGTGACCTTCGCGACCTTGTGCTGCTCGACGGCGTTCCAGAACTGCGTGTAGGTGAGCGTTTGCGAACTCGGACCGCCGATGACCAGCTTGTCCACGACGAAGATGACGAGGACGAAGATGCCGAGGACGACCAGGATGCTCTTGAGATGCTTGCCCATACTGCTTGCGAGACCTTTGTACCGTGGTTCCCTTAGAACGTTACTCGGTTAGACACGTCTCGCGCCGTCTTGGTGGCCGGCATCACGCCGGTAGGACCTCGGGCCGGAGCTTCGCGAGATAGGGAAGGGTCCGGTAGCGTTCCTGGTAGTCCAGACCGTACCCTACGACGAACTCGTCCGGGCACGTCAATCCCACGTAATCGATCGGCACGTCGACGGCCCGGTGATAGGGCTTGTCGAGCAGGACGGCGACCCGCAGCGAGGCGGGCTGGCGGTTTCCGAGCATCGCCCGCAGGTAGTGGAGCGTGTGGCCGTTGTCGACGATGTCCTCGACGATCAGGACGTGGCGGCCCTCGATCGCGTGCGTCGTGTCCTGGACCAAGCGCACCTCGCCGCTCGAGCGGTGGGCGTTTCCGTACGACGAGACGGCGATGAAGTCGAGCTGGACGTCCGTCGGAGCGCCCGGCGTCTCGGCGAGCGCCCGCGCCAGGTCGGCGGTCGCGAAGAGCGCGCCCTTCAGCACGCCGATCAGGACCAGCGATCTGCCGGCGTAGTCGCGCGCGATCTCGGCGGCCATCCGGCGGTTCGCCTCGGCGATCTCCTCGGCGGTGACCAGGACCTGCTCGATCCCCGGCGGGAGCGTCTGCTGCATGGGCGGCGCTTTCGCGCTCCTACGGTTCCGTCCCGCGCAGGTGCTCCGCGACGATCCCCGCACACCTCGCCACCGCGCGGTCGAGGTGCGGGAACTCGGCGCGCAGCGCGTCGAGCGGCGGGCGCAGCGCGTTGCGGCGGTAGCGCAGCTCGGCGTTCGTCGGGTCGATCGCGTACGGCAGCCCGCTGCCGCGCAGCTCCGTCGCGAGCTCGGCATGCGTCACGCGCAGCAGCGGGCGCACCAGCTCGACGCCGTCCGCGAGCGCGCGGCGCACCGGCATCCCGGCGAGCCCCGCGAGCCCGGTGCCGCGGAAGAGCGCGAGCAGCACGGTCTCGGTCTGGTCCTCGGCGGTGTGCGCGGTGACGACCAGCGGCGCGTTCTCGCGCCGCGCGAGCTCGGCGAGCGCGGCGTAGCGCGCGTCGCGCAGCGCCGCCTCGTCGTCGCGCGCGAGCGCCGGGCGCGCGATCGCGACGCGGCGGCCGAGCCGCGCGGCGACGGAGAGGACGACGCACTCGTCCTGGTCGCTGCTCGCGCGCACGCCGTGGTTCACGTGCGCGAGCACGAGCTCGGCGTCGTCCTCGCGCGCGAGCCGGTCGAGCAGCGAGGCGAGCGCGACCGAGTCGGGGCCGCCCGAGCAGGCCGCCAACATGCGAACGCCGCGGTCGAGGCGCATCGCGTCTCGGACCACGGCGTCGAGTGCACGTTCGGGGCGAGCACCGCGCACGGTGCTACGCCCCCGGGTGCGCGTTCACGTGCGCCGGCTAGTGCGGTCCCAGCACGGCCGACGTGTTGGTGAACCAGACCGTCGCGCCGGATCCCTGCGCGCCGGTGACGAGCCCTTTGCAGAACCCGTCGTGCGTGCTGGACGTCACGTGGAACGTCTTGCTGTCGGACGTCGTGAACGAGACGATCGCGTTGGCACCGGTGCCGCACGATCCCGGATCGAGGCCGAGGACGAACGAGCTCGTCCCGGTCTGCGAGGCGGTGAACGACTGGGTCTGGTTCGGGAGCACGAAGAACAGCGTCGGCTGGTTGTAGTTCGGATCCGTGTTCAGACCGCCGTGAGCGGCGTCGTCGAGCGTCGTCCCGGTCAGGACGATCGGCGCGGGCGACGGGCTCGGCGCCGGCGTGGGAACGCCGGGCGGGAAGTAGATCAGCCGGAACGTGTACGTCACGTTCGCGAGGAACGTGAACGGCTTGCCGTTCGAGGTGAACGTGACCGTGGTGCCGCTCACCGTGATCGGGCCCTCGAACGTGTCGTTCCACTGCCCGCTCGCCGCGTCGTAGTAGCCGACGTAGAACGTCGACCCGGACGGCACGACGCCCGAGGGGATGTGGAACGTGAACGTCGGCGCCGCCGGGAACTGGATCGTGTGGTCGAACTTCTCTTGGAAGTAGAGCAGCACGAACGCGCCCGGCGGGATCGTCTGCGCGGTGCGCGCGCTCTGCGGGGCGCGCGCGGCCGACTGCGTGACGCCGCTCGGCGTGATGTTCGTCAGCGTCTCGTTGAGCGAGGCGTTGACCGGGTCGAACGGGTTCGTGAAGAACTCGTCGCCGCTGTAACCACCGGCGCTCGGCAGCGGCACGTCCGTCGTGCTGGTCGAGTTCGCCGAGCTCGTCGTCCCGAACGAGACCGACTGCGTGTTCGTCGCCGAGAACGTCGCGACGATGACGTTGCCGCTGCCGGAGACCGCCGGCGTGCCGGCCTGCGTCCCGCCGCTCGCGGTGATCGTGAACGTCTGCGTCTGGTTCGAGCCGTCGAAGTTCAGCCCGACCGCGTCGGTCGGCGCGTTGACGGTGATCGCCGTCCCCGTCGTCCCGCCGTCGGAGAGCGAGGTGTGACCGCTCGCGTCGTTGTCCGTCAGGGTGAACGGGTTCGCGTACGCCGCGCCCCCGACGATCTGCGCGCCGCTCGCGTCGAACGCGGCGACCGTGACCGGCGCGTTGCTCAGCGTCTGACCGGCGTTCAGCGAGGGCGCCGTCACGGTGACGGTGCGGACCACGCCGTTGAGCTGCGTCGCGAACGTCTGGTTCCCGGTCGTCACGGTGAACGTCGCGGTATTGGTCGCCAGCAGGTTCGACGAGCTGTCCTTGAGCTGGAAGCTGTACTTCACCGCGCCGGTCGGCGCCGGAACGGTGACCGCGCACGAGAGCCCGCCGGTGACGGCGGTGCAGTTGCCGCCGCTGCCGGTCGTGAGGGTCGCGACGGTCGGGTTCACGCTCGGCGGCACCTGCGCCGCGGTCGGCGCGCTGCCGTTGACCGTGAGCACGGTGACCGTGAGCGTCGCCGCGTTCGGCGAGACGAACTGCGGCGCGCGGCCGCTCGACGACGTGCTGGTTCGCGGCACGAGGATGGTCACCGTCGCACTCTGCGAGGTGACGGGCGTGTTCGTCGGCTGGGTGATGGGCTGCTGCGGCGTGGGCGCAGATCCACCGCCTCCGCCGCCACACCCGGCGAGCAGAGCGAGAGACGCGACGACGGCTAGCGCGCGCGGGTTCATGGAACGGAATCGCCTCCCGAGGAAACGTGATGAACCCCGCGCCGAAGCGCGGGGATCATCACTGTGTACGCGGCTCATGAATCGCCCCGGACCCTTATTGGGTCTGGTGGCGCTTCCCGTTGACCGTGAAGCTGGCCGACGTGACGGAGATATAGAACGTTCCGTCATGCGTCTCGCCGCCCGGTGTGGGCTCGACGGGGTTCGCCGTATGCGACGTGATCGGGTAGCCCGTGCCGTGCTCTTTCAGGCGAACGCTGCACACGCCGACGCCGTGCGCCGTGATCGTGAACGTCGTCGCCGGGCTCGCGCTGAACGTCGCGATGCCGCCGCCCGTGCCGCACGTGCCGCCGGTGCCGTCGCCCGGATCCAGGTCGTACTGCTTGCCGTACGGTGCGCCCGTCCAGCCGGTCTCGGTGGCGCTCACGTTCTGCGCGCCGCTCGGCTGCGCGAAGAACAGCGTCTGCGCATTGTAGTTCGGGTCGGTGTTGAGGCCGCCGTTGGCCGTGGTGTCGTCGGTCGTTCCGCTCAAGACCACGTCGAAGACGGCCGGCGTGACGGAGCCGCTGCCGGTGACCCCGGTCCCGCTCGCGGTGACCGAGAACGGGTTGTCGGCCTGGCCGGTGTAGTCCATCGTGACCGTGTCGCCCGGCTTGGTGACCTGCACCGAGCTGGAGCCGGCGCCGCCGTTGACGTGCAACTGGGTCTGGCCCGTCGCGTCGCCGTCCGTCAGCGTCACGGTGTTGTCGAAGCTCGCGCTGCCGACGATCTGGGCGCCGGAGGCGTCGAGCGCGCTCCAGGTGACCGCCGCACCGCTCTGCGAGGTGTTCGCCGTGAGCGCCGGGAGGCTGACGTTCACGGTCGCGACGACGCCGTTCAGCGTGATCGTCGGCGTGTTGCTCGTCCCCTGGACGATCACGACGTCCTGCGTGTGGCGCGCCAGCACGTGAGCGCCGCCGCTGTCCTCGGCGCTGACGGTGTAGTTCACCGTTCCGGGCGGGGCTGCGGCCGGGATCGTGCACGTTGCCGTACCGCTCGAGACCGTGCAGTTGAAGTTCGCCGCCGGCGAGTAGATGATCGGGGTCACCGTGTTCGCCGGGACCCAGCTCGGGATCGACGTGCTTCCGTTGACCTTGTTGACGACGACGCGGATCTGCGCCGTGTTCGGCGAGACGTACTGCGGCGCGCGCTTCGAGGACGACGGCTTCGCCCCGATCGGGAACGTGATCGTGAAGTTGGCGGTTTGCGGAGTACCCGACTGTTGCGGGTTGTTCGGGGTGGGAGCAGGTGACGTCGCCGGGGACGAACCGCCACCGCCGCATCCTGCTAGCAAGAACAGCGCCGCGATGGCGAGCGCACGTGACTTCATGAGCTGAGAACGCCTCCGGATGGAGCGAGACTGACCCGGCGGTCCATATGACCGGCCGGGGCTGGATGTCGCGAGCTTCCCTGAACGTGCGGCCGCCGCCTCGCGCTCGGCGCCGCCTTACCGAAATCCTTACCGTGCGGTGCTTACCGCGTTCTTACGTCTACCTCTGCCGGCCCGAGACCGTCACCGATCCGCTGTTGACCGTGAAGGTCACCGTCGTGCTGGCGCCGCCCCCGGTCGTGACGGTGCCCGTGCACGTCCCCGGGTTCTGCGGGGTCACCGTGTCGCTGAAGCTCAGCCCCGACCCGGTCGGGGTGCCGAAGGTCACGATCGCGCTGCTGCCGCTCCCGCACGAGCCGACGTCGACCGAGACCGAGGAGACCGGGACCGAGGACGTCACCGTGACGGTCCGGGCGTAGGCCGCCCCGGTCCCGGAGAACGTGATCGAGTTCGGATTGGCGGTCAGCGTCCCCGCCGGCGGGGGGGTGCCGGTCGGGAACGGCGGTGTGTTCGCGCCGCCGCCGCACGCAGCCAGCAACACCGAGACGAGCGCGCCAAAAGCCGCTCGCAGCAAACCACGTTCCGAAACCATGCCTCTTCCTTATCGGCGCCCGGGAGCCCGGCAGCTTCGTACAACGCAAGGTACGCCGCCCCCTGCTCCGCTCAGCGCGCGGTCGACCGGGCGATCTCGCGCTCGACGTCGCGGGCCTGGATGTCGCGGCGGCGGTCCCAAAGCTTCTTGCCGCGGACCAGCGCGAGCTCGATCTTCACCCGGCCGTGCTTGAAGTAGAGCCGCCACGGGACCAGCGTGAGCCCCTTCTCGGCGGCGCGCCCGGCGAGCCGGTCGATCTGCTCGCGGTGGAGCAGCAGCTTG
>DATHLL010000522.1:0-4174 GCA_035488195.1 Candidatus Elarobacter sp.
ACCGAGACGACGCGCTGCGTGTTCCCGGACGTCGCGCCCTTGTTCCACAGCTCGCCGCGGGAGCGGCTCCAGAGCCACGTCGAGCGCGTCGCGAGCGTGCGTTCGAGCGCGTCGCGGTTCGCGTACGCGAGCGTCAGGACGGCGCCGGTCGTCGCGTCGGCGACGACGACCGGCGCGAGTCCGTCCGCGTCCCAGCGGATCTCGGGCAACGCGTTCATACGGCGACCGGTTCGCGGCGCACGACGATCCCTTCGCCGGCGAGCGCGTCCTTCAGATCCGCGATCGCGAGCTCGCCGTAATGGAACAGCGACGCGGCGAGCGCGGCGTCGGCGTCCGCTTCGCGAAAGACCGCGGCGAAGTGCGCGATCGCGCCCGCGCCGCCCGACGCGATCAGCGGCAGGTCGCACGCGTCGCGGATCGCGCGCGTCAGCGCGAGGTCGTAGCCGTCGCGCGTCCCGTCGCGGTCGATCGAGGTGACGAGCAGCTCGCCGGCGCCGCGGCGTTCGCATTCCGCCGCCCAGGCGACCGCATCGCGCCCGGTCGGCGTGCGGCCGCCGTCGACGACGACCTCGAATCCCGACGGCGCGCTCGCGGCGCGGCGCGCGTCGATCGCGACCACGACGCACTGCGCGCCGAACCGGTGCGACGCCGCTTCGATCAGCGAGGGATCGCGGACCGCCGCGGAGTTCATGCTGACCTTGTCGCAGCCGGCGCGCAGGAGGTCGTTCACGTCGTCGACGCCGCGCACGCCGCCGCCGACGGCGAACGGGATCGTGAGCTCGCGCGCGACGTCGCGCACGACCGCGAGCGTCGCGCGGCGGCCCTCGACCGTCGCGGTGATGTCGAGGAAGACGAGCTCGTCGGCGCCTTCCGCCTCGTAGCGGCGCGCGAGGGCGACCGGATCGCCGGCGTCGCTCAGCTCGACGAAGCGCACGCCTTTGACGACCCGGCCGTCCTTGATGTCGAGGCAAGGGACGATCCGGCGGGCCAACACGACCCGCCGCCCCTTCGCCGTCAGGCCGCGCTGTTCTTCGAGCGCACCGAGACGAGCAGGTTGATCTCGGCGACGCCGGCCTTGCGGATCATCGTGATCCCGACGTCCTGGTGCCCCCACGCGAACCGGAACGTGTAGTCGAACCGCTCGGCGCCGGAATCGGTCCCGGCGGCGAACGCGTCGAACCGGCCCTGGAACTCCCGGACCGCCGTGCACGGGGCGACGTCGCGGAAGAAGTTCAGGCCGATCGTCTCGTCCTGGTTGCGGCGTGCGAGCCGCGCCTCGGCGCGGTTGTAGCGGACGATCGTGCCGTCGCGCGCGAGGGTGATCACGCCGTCCGGATAGGCGTCGAGCTCGGCGCGGCTCATGGCGAAGATGTGGTCGTCGGTCTGCGGCGAGGTCATGGCGGGATTCCTTCCTTGGGATCAGGCGCTGGCGCTCTCGCCGATCGGGCTGAACTCGGCCGAGGCGCTCTCTTCCTCTTGGACGACGCGGAGCGCGATGATCGCCAAGTCGTCCTGGACCCCGCCGCTGTACGCGTCGGCGGCGGCGACCAGCAGGTCGCAGAGCGCCTGCGGGTCGGACGGCGCGTCCCGCAGGAGCGCCGCGACGCGCTCCTCGCCGAGCATCTCGCCTTCGGTGTTTCGCGCTTCGCCGAGCCCGTCCGTCGCCAGCAGGACGACGTCGCCGACCGCGAGCGGGACGGTCTCCGTGGTGTATTCGACGTCGGGCCCCAGGCCGACGATCGGGCCGGTCGGCGGGAGGCGTTCGATCAGCGTCCCGCGGCGGACGTACGCGGTGCCGTGCCCGGCGCTGGCGTAGCGCAGCGTCTGCGTCCGCGCGTCGAACACACCCAGGAACAGCACGACGAACACCGAGGGATCGTCGCTCTCGAACGTGTCGATGAAGAGCCGGTTGAAGCGGCCGACGACGTCGGCCGGGTCGTCGGCGCCGGCGGCGAGCGCGCGCAGCGCGTATTGCGCGAACGCCGCGTGCCGGGCCGCCTCGACGCCTTTCCCGCTCGCGTCGGCGATCAGGAACCAGCCGCGCTCGGCGCTCGGCCGCCAGGCGTCGAGCACGTCGCCGCCGATCAGCGCCTCGCGGGTCGCCGAGGCGTACGCGTAGCCCATCTGGGTGCGCGGCGGCCGGCGGCCGTTCACGCGCAGCGTCCGCTGCAGCGCGTCGACCAGGATCTGGCCTTGCACGAGGCGGGCGATCGCGGTGGCGCGGCCGATCGCGTACCACAGCGCGGCGATCGCGAAGACCGTGATGATCCCCGCGCTGATCGCGACCGTCGCGTTGATCCGGCGCCGCAGCGTCTGCTCGACGCGCCCGCTCTCGTTCGTGAGCTGGTCGCGCAGCCGCCGCGCGTCGACGCTCATCTGGTCGGTGATGATCTTCCCGGTCGCCTGCTGCTCGCCGGCCTTGGGCGACCCGGGGTCGTTCAGCAGCGGCCGCGCGACCTCGCGTTCCCACTGAGCGTGGTAGCGGCGCATCTCCTCGACCGTCTGGATCGCGCCCGGGATCGCGGCCGGGCGAAGGCGGTCCTCGAGGGCGCGGGCCTGCTGGTCGAAGACCTGCGGCAGCTCCTCGGTGTCGAGGAAGAGCGGGTTCTTCGTCGAGACGTAGCCGCGCAGCGAGGTCTCCTCCGCGAGCTGGATGCGGAGCAGCTCGTCGAGGTCGGAGCGGGCGTTCGTCAGGCGGACCTGAGCGCCGGAGGCGGCGTCGAGTTGGCCGACCCCGATCAGGGGTCCCGCGAGGGCGGTCGCGAGGAAGGCCGCGACCAGTGCGATGATTGGAGGCGACGCCCAGAATCGAACTGGGGGTGGAGCTTTTGCAGAGCTCTGCCTTACCACTTGGCTACGTCGCCCGGAGCGTCTTTTGGAGCGGGTGGCGGGAATCGAACCCGCGCGTCGACCTTGGGAAGGTCACAGGCTACCATTACATCACACCCGCGCCGGGACGGGTCGCACCGTTCAGCGCCCCCCGGAGCGAACCCTCGCGTCGTGCCGAACGTTTCTCCTGGGTACGAATGATCGCTGCGCAGCCGCGATCCCCGGAGGACCCATGAAACGCCTGCTCGCCCTTGCCATGACCGCCGCGTTGACCGCCGTCGCCGGCATCGCGCCCGCGTCCGCGCAGTCCGACGCGCAGATCGAGATGCAGATCGGTCAGCAAGAGTACCAAGCGCTCCAGCAAAAAGGCGAGATCATCCCGAACTCGCCGTACTACGCGATCCTGAACCCGATCGCCCAGCAGATCAAGCGCGTTGCGGACCCGCAGTACTCCGTCCATCCGTTTCAGTTCATCCTGGTGCACGAGTCGCAGCCGAACGCCTTCGCCGTCCCGGGCGGGAACGTCTACGTCACCGACGCGCTGATGAAGTTCGCGCAGAACCGCGAGGAGCTGGCCGGCGTCCTCTGCCACGAGACCTCGCACACGATCCACCACGACGTGCTGAACCTCTACAAGAAGCAGCAACGCGTCGCGACGACGTACACCGTCGCCGACATCCTCGCGAACGTGCTGACCGGCGGGCGTGCCGCGAACACGATCGGGAACACCGCGAACATCCTCTTCACGCTGCAGACCCAAGGGTTCTCGCGTGACGTCGAATCCGCCGCGGACAAGAAGGGCGCCGAGACGTGCGCCGAGGCCGGGAGCAACCCGTGGGGCCTCGTGTGGCTGTTCCAGCAGTTCGAGAAGTCAGACACCGGCGGACAGATGGAGATGCTCTCCGACCACCCGACCGACCAGCACCGCATCGAGGACCTCAAGCGGGAATTCGCCGCCGATCCCTCGCTGTTCGGCCGCTGGTCCTCGAACATCGCGACCGCGACGCCGCTGGGCTCGAACCCGCGCGGCACGACGACTGGGATGCGCAGCACCACCACCACGCGCGCGGCGGCATACCGCCCGGTTGCGCACAAGCCGAAAGGAATGTTCCCGCCGGGTTCGGGCTACAAGTACTGAGTGCCTGAAGCGGTAGGCCCTGCCTGAGCCGGAAGGCGCCGCTCGCGCTCGCGTAAAAGCCCGGAACCCCGGGTAGTCCTAATTCTTACGGAGTCTCGCTTGCATTCGATCCGTCTCGCGGTTCGTGCGCTGGGTGCTGTAGCACTGAGCGCACTCGTCCTGTCCTCGCTCCCCTCGCTCGCCGCGCGCGCGGCAAACGGCCCCGCT
>DATHLL010000523.1:0-2710 GCA_035488195.1 Candidatus Elarobacter sp.
GTACGCGACCGGCGGCGGCGAGGAGAACGTCACGTCGCGCAGCTCGATCACCAGCCGGCAGTTCGCGCCGGGCGCGACCGTGCGCGCGAGCGCGACCGTGCGCGTCACCGGCGCGGTCGCGGAGAGCCGCACGTTCGACGCCGCGCCGAGCCGCATCGCGTCGCCGGCCTGGTACCGGCTCACCAGATCGCCCGGCGATGCGCTCACGTGCGGAGATGCGGCGGTGACGAGCGCCAGCGCGGCGAGCGCGCCCGCCGCGCACGACGACGTCCGCCGCGGCGTGCGCGCCGGGGCGGACGGTCCGCCGTCACGATCGAGTCCCATGGTCTCGAAACGCGCCGCGCCCGCCGGACGTTCGAGCCGCTCAGCGCGGGACGGAGACGTCGCGCACGTCGATCGGCCCGACCCGCACCTCGGCGACCCGCTTCGCGCCGGGGTTGCCTTGCGCGTCGACGACGAGGTCGAACGGGACGAACGTCACCTGGAGGTTCTCCGCCGAGAGCCCGTTCCGGCGCGCGAACGCGCTGATGTCGAACAGGTGCTCCGCCGCGACGCTCTTGTCCATCGCCATCCCGCCGTGGTCGAAGAACGTCAGCACGCCGGCGCGGTACGACGGCGACCCGTTGCCCGCGCTGACGTCGACGTAGTACGCGACCGACGGCGTCTGCGAGTACGCGACGCCGACGCCGAGCACGAGATGCTCCGGCGAGGTCGCCGCGAACGCGTTCGGCGACCTCTTCGAGCGCATCGCCTTGGCGTTGATCGGAACCGTCGCCGAGACGGGCCGGTCGGCCGAGAGGCTCGTCCCTGGCGCGGTTCCGAGCCGCACCGCCTGCCGTGCGAAGACGTCGCCGAGGCTGAACAGCGTCCGTGACGAGACCGGCGGCGGCTCGAGCGGGACGCAGTCCGGCGTCTCGTCGTCGTAGCGCACGTCGAGGTTCGCGTTCTTCGCGAACATCCGGCGCGGCGGGTTGACCGCCGTTCCGTTCGCGTCCACGAACCACCCGACCGGCTTGTCCCACCACGCGTCGTACGACGAGGGCGGTCCCCACGTGCGCTTGCCCTGACAAGCCCAGAGCGTGAAGAGATGGTCGATCTCGGTGTGGTGCGGCCAGAAGATCGGATCGAACGCCGCGGTCGGCACCGAGCCCATCCAGCCCGGGCTGCCGATCGCGCCGTGCACGGTGTCGTGCGGGCGCTGCTCGATGAGCCCCTTGTTCGACGGCTCGGTGCCGATCGCGATGTAGCCGCCGAAGTTCGCGCTCGTCGTGCCGAAGAAGATCGTGCTCGCCATCGCCGCGGAGTCGTCGACCGCGCCGGCGCTCAAGCTGCCGGTGCCGCTGTTGAGCGAGGGCGTGCGCTCGGGGATGTACAGCGGGTTTCCGGTCGTCGGCGTGCGGTAGATCTCGGGCAGCTTGCGCTGCGCGGCGTTCTCGTAGTTCCAGTACGGCAGGCTCAGCGTCGGATCGCTCGCCATCACGCGCAGCGTCCGCTCGAAGTAGTACAGATACGCGCGGTGCCAGATCAGGAACTCCGCCGATCCGTGAGACGGGTTGTGCGGGCACTGGTTCCAGAACTTCGTCTGGTCGGCGGCCGGCGGCGCGGTCCCCGGCGGCAGCGCGGCGACCCACGACGACTGCACGGCGTGGACCGCCGCCTGCCAAAACCAGCTCCGGTGGTCCTTCGCCGGGAGCGCCTTCATCGCGGCGACCCCTTTTCGTAAATGCGCGACGTACGTCGGGTTCAGCGAGAACGTCTCGAGCTTCTCGCGCGCCATCGGCGCGGCGCCGGCGAGTTGCGGCCTGACGGTGAGCGGCGCGACGGCGCCGGCCGCGGCGGCCGAGAGCGCGGTTCGCACGAACCGGCGGCGGTTGATCGGCATGATGGAACCTCCCCCGAAAGGTTTGTCGGCCGGGCATCCCGGCAGAAGAAGCGAGCTTGTTGCTTGGCGCCCGCTAGGCGGGAACCCTCTTCTGCTTCGGCGCGATCCGCCAGACGGCGTCGGCGAAGTCGTGCACGTCTTCCGGCGCGGTGTCCCAGGCGGTCATCCAGCGCGCGACGCGGCGGTCCGCGTCCCACATGTAGAAGCGGCGCTCGCGCATCAGTGGCTCGACCGCGCCGGGCGGGAGGATCGGGAAGACGCCGTTCGCCTGCACCGGATACGCGAGCGCGATCACGTCGTCGAGGTCGCGCATGCGCGCGGCGAGGAGCTGCGCCATCGCGTTCGCGTGCGCGGCGTTCTTCAGCCACAGATCGCCGCTCAGCAGCGCCTCGAACTGCGCGGCGACGAAGCGCATCTTCGAGGTGAGCTGCATCCCCTGCTTGCGGGTGAACGGCAGCGCCTCCGCGGCGGGATGCCCGTTCGGGAAGACGATCGCCTCGCCGAACATCAGTCCGTTCTTCGTCCCGCCGAAGGTGCAGACGTCGACGCCCGTCTCGGTGAGCATCGTGCGCGCGTCGGTGCCGAGCGAGGCGATCGCGTTCGCGATCCGCGCGCCGTCGACGTGGAAGAGCAGGCCGTGCTTGCGCGCGACCTCGCCGAGCGCGCGCAGCTCGTCGACCGTGTACACGGTGCCGACCTCGGTCGACTGCGAGATCGAGATCGCGCCGGGCTTCACGTGGTGCTGGTCGCCGACGCCGCGGATCTGCGCCTCGACCAGCTCGGGGGTGAGCTTCCCGTTCTCGACCGGGACGTCGACCAGCTTGCCGC
>DATHLL010000524.1:0-2200 GCA_035488195.1 Candidatus Elarobacter sp.
CTCACCCGATCGGGTGATGCGCGGCCCGTATGCCGGGCGTACGATGCGCGCATGGCAATCGAAACGAGCGCGCTCGCCGCGCTCTCCGAGGGGATCGCGTCGACCGTGGAGCGCGTCGCGCCGTCGGTCGTCGCGGTCGAGGCGCGCTCGCGGATCGGCTCGAGCGGGTTCTTCATCCGCCCCGATCTGGTCCTCACCGCCGACCACGCGCTCGAGAGCGACGAGGTCGAGCTCGTGCGCGCGGACGGGAAAACCGAGCGCGCTTCGGTCGCGGGGCGCGACCCGTCCACCGATCTCGCGCTGCTGCGCGTCGAAGCGGCCGGCGTTCCGCTCGAGTTCGCGGGGCCGGAGCCGCTGCGCGTCGGCGCGATCGCGCTCGCGGTTGCCCGCGACGACGACGGCGATCTCGCGGCGTCGATGGGCGTGATCAGCGCGGTCGGCGGCGCGTGGCGCACCTGGCAGGGCGGCGACGTCGACGCGTTCGTGCGGCCCGATCTTTCGCTGTATCCGCGCTTCTCCGGGAGCCCGCTGGTCGACGCGGCGGGGCGCGCCGTCGGGATGAACACGGGCGGGCTCTCGCGGCGTCAGACGCTCACCGTGCCGGCGGCGACGATCCGGCGCGTCGTCGAGGCGCTGCTGGCGCGCGGCGGCCGGATCCCGCGCGGCTATCTCGGCGTCGCGCTGCAAGCCGTGCACGGCGGCGTGATCGTCCTCGGCGTCGAGCCGGAGAGCCCGGCCGACCGCGGCGGGCTGATCGTCGGCGACGTCATCACCGCGATCGGCGGCGAGCCGGTCGAGGACGCGAACGACGTGCACGCGCGGCTCGGCTCGGGAACGGTCGGGACGGAGCTCGCGATCGAGCTGCGCCGGGGCGGCACGCCGCAGCGCGTCGCCGTCACCGTCGGCGAACGGCCCGAGCGCGATGACTAGCATGAACGCAGCGATCGGGTCGGGGCCGGCGATCGAGCGCGAGCTGGAAGCGCTCGCGGAGTCGCTGCGCGCGAGCACCGTCGCGGTACGGCTCGGGCGTTCCGGCGCCGGTTCCGGCGTGATCTGGAGCGGCGACGGCGCGATCGTCACGAACGCGCACGTCGCGAGCCGCCCGCGCGCCGAGGTCGTGCTGAGCGACGGACGCCGGTTCGCCGCGCGGCTCGAACGCCGCGACGCGGCGCGCGATCTCGCGCTGCTGCGCATCGACGCGAACGATCTCCCCGCGGCGGCCGTGCGCGATCCGCGCGACGTCCGTCCGGGCGAGGTGCTGGTCGCGGTCGGACATCCGCTGGGGATACCGAACGCTCTCACCATGGGGATCGCGCACGCCGCCGTCGGCCAGGGCCCGCGGCGGTTCGTCCAGGCCGATCTGCGGCTCGCGCCGGGGAACTCCGGCGGACCGCTCGCCGACGTGCGCGGGCGCGTCGTCGGGATCAACAGCATGGTCGCGGGCGGCCTCGCGCTCGCCGTGCCGAGCGACGACGTGCGGCGCTTCACCGGCGAGCTGCGCGAGCCGTCGCTGCTGGGCGTCCGTCTCGCGCCCGCGCGGCTGCGCGGCGGAGCGGACGTCCTGGTCGTGATCGCGCTCGAGCCGGGCGGGCGCGGACAGCGCGCGGGGCTGCTCGTCGGCGACGTGCTGCTCGCACGCGATCCGCGCGCGCTGCGGTTCGCGAGCGCGCTCGACGTCGTGCGCGGCGGCGTGCGCATCACGGTCCCGGTTCCGCCGGATCCGGAGCGCGCCCGCGCTGCCTGACCGCGCGCGCGTCGCGATCGAAGCCGGAGAGCGTGCGCGCGAGCGGATCGCGCGCACGCTCGCACCGCATGCGGACGTCGTCGCGCTCGACGAGGCGGACGTCGTCGTGCGCGACACCGCCGGCGCGCGCGACGCGATCGCCGCGATCGCCGGCGGCTTCACCGTGCCGACGATCCTGCTGGTCGACGACCCGCACGCGGACGTCGCGCTCGCCGCGCTGCACGCGGGCGCGGCGGCGGTTCTCGCGCGGCAGAGCGACGCGCGCGAGCTGCTCGCCGCGCTCGACGCCGTCGCGGCCGGTCTGGTCGTCCTCGACGCATCGGTTCGCGACGCGCTCGCCCCGGCCGTCACGGCGTCGCGGAGCGGCGCGCTCGCGGAGCCGCTGACCGAACGAGAGCGCCAGGTGCTCGCGATGCTCGCCGGCGGCCTCTCGAACCGCCGCATCGCCGAACGGCT
>DATHLL010000525.1:0-9339 GCA_035488195.1 Candidatus Elarobacter sp.
AGCTCGACGTAGTTCGGCGGCGGCCCGTCGTAGTCGGTCTGCGGGAACAGCGGGTTGTATTGCAGTTGCGCGAAGTTGCGCGCGATCGCCGCGGTGTCGCCTTGCCGCCAGCTCGGGTGGTCGAAGATCGGGTCGTGGATCCCCTTGAAGCGCAGCACCGCGCCGATCGCGGTGATCACCAGCGCCGCGATCCAGAACCGCCGCGCGGGGCTCATTCGACCGACCGGAACGTCCAGTACTTGTTGACGAAGAAGTTGACGACGATCCCCGAGAGCGTCGCGAAGAACCACGTCTTGTGCCCGCGGCCGAGCTCGGGCGCGAGCAGCGCGGAGACGCCGAGCCCGACCAGCAGCGCCAGCACCGAGACGCTCAGGAACTGCACCCCTTCGCGCGCCGGGTGCCCGCTCGAGCGGAACGTCCAGACCCGGTTCAGGAAGTAGTTCGAGACGCCGCCGGAGAGAAACGCGATCGAGTAGATCGCGTAGTACGGCCCGGCGGCGGTGTGGTTCGGCACGACCCGCTGGAGCAGCGTGAAGATCACCAGGTTCACCACGAACCCCGACGCGCCGACGATCCCGAACTTCACGAACTGCCGCACCCCGCGGCGGTTCCGCAGGCGCTCGAACACGTTCATGCTGCGCGCCTCGTTCATGCGACCCAGTACCAATCGGCGAACAGCACGGTGAAGAGCCCCAGCAGCGGCAGCGAGAACGCGACGTAAGCGTTGGAGAACGTCGGCCGCGCGCCCCACAGCCCGAACAGCGCGAACATCGGGAAGAGCACCAGCGCGAAGCGCGGCATGCTCATAAGGCTCGAGGTGCACATCGGGATGATCACCGAGAGCGCCATGTAGACGACGTAGGAGAGCCGCAGCCGCCGCAGCCCGAGGACGAGCACGATCACCATCAGCGCGGTGAAGGCGAGCTCGAGGCTCTCGTTCGCGACCGTCTGCGTCGTCGTCGCGTGGAGGATCTTGTGCACCGTGTTCCCGACCGAGTCCCAGGGCGGGGCGAAGTGCCGGCCCCAGTGCGTCTGCACGTGCGAGAACCGCAGCGGGTCGCCGTTCAGCACCCAGAGGTACGCCATGTAGGTCACGAGGCCGAGCGGGACCAGCGCCATCCCGATCAGCGGCTTGACGACGTCGTCGAACCAGTAGCGGAAGAACTCGCGCCCGCCTTCCTTCGCCGCGACGACCCACTCGACGAACAGCGGCGCCGCGAGCAGCACGCCCTCCGAGCGCGTCAGCGCGGCGAAGAACCCGACGATCCCGGCGGTGAGCCAGCGCCGCTCGCGCACGTAGTAGAACGAGGCGACGGTGAGGCACAGGAACAGCGACTCGCTGTAGACCGCCGAGAAGAAGATCGCGGTCGGGAAGATCGAGACGTAGAAGACCGCGCGCTGCGCGACGTGGCGGTTGTACTGGTGCTCGATCAGCTTGTAGAGATAGAGCAACGCGAAGAACGCGGCGGTGTTCGAGATGATCAGCCCGGCGATCAGGTGCGAGCCGGTCACGGCGCCGACGATCCGGATCAGCAGCGGGTAGAGCGGGAAGAACGCCGGCTCGAACCCGGAGTAGCCGTTGCGCGCGATCGTCAGGTAGTGCTCGGCGTCCCAGCGCCCCCAGACCGCGAGCAGCGGGTTCTCCGAGGCCGCGAAGTGCGTCCCCGGGCGCTGCCCGATCACCATCGCGGCGAGCTCGGCGATCGCGATCAGCGGGAGCCGCGTCATCAGAAACGTCAGCGCGACGTCGCGCACGGTGCGGTTGAAGCGCGCCGCGACGACCAGCTTCGCGAGGACGAACGCGCCGGCCGCGATCCCGACCGCACGGCCCGGGCCGTGGCCGCCGCTCGGGGCGAGCAGCACGCCCCACAGCAGCACCAGCGCCGACCACGAGATCGCGTCGTACTGCAGCGCGGTGATCTCGTCGACCCGCGCGCGGCGCGCGAAGTACCGGCAGTAGCCGAGCCAGCCAGCGTAGACCCCGGTGACCCCGGCGATCAGGGCGAGGACGAAGGTGACGTCGAGGAACAGCGCGGCGTGCGGCGCCCGCAGCGCCAGCTCGTACCAGAGGAAGAAGCCGGTGGTGAGCCCGGCAATGCCGACGGCGGCGACGGCCGGGCGGCCGACGGAGGCTACGAGCGCCGCCGGCCGCGAGCGGACGGCGGATCCGGCGAGGGCGAGATCCACGGTCGGCCTCGTTCCGCACCGGCGTCCCGCCTCGCCTGCCGGGCTGGAACCATCGCGCCGTGGGAAGGTGTCGAGTCCGACGGGGAAGCGAGCCCGAGGAGCACACCATTCCGAATCGATTCGATCTGATCGTCGTCGGCGCCGGAAGCGGCGGCTACGCCGCCGCCCGCACCGCGCGCGACCTCGGCGCGAGCGTCGCCCTGGTCGATCCCGGCCCGCTCGGCGGCCTCTGCATCCTGCGCGGCTGCATGCCCTCGAAGACGCTGCTGGCGACCGCCGACCTGCTGCACGAGATCCGCAACGCCGGCGAGCTCGCGGTCGAGGCCGGCGAGCCGAAGCTCGACTTCCGGGCGCTCCAGCAGCGAAAGCGGACGCTGGTGCGCGGCTGGGCCGACTACCGGATCGCCGGGATCGAGACGTTCCCGACCTTCGCCGGCGCCGCGCGGTTCGAGTCGCCGACGACGCTCCGGGTCGGTGACGAGGTGCTCTACGCGCCGCGGTTCGTCATCGCGACGGGGAGCCTCGTCGCGCCAGCGGCGATCCCGGGGCTCACCGAAGCGGGCTTCATCGACAGCGACGCGGCGCTCGACCTCGAGGAGCCGCCGAAATCGCTGATCGTCCTGGGCGGCGGCTACGTGGGGAGCGAGCTCGGGCAGTTCTTCTACCGCGCCGGTGTCCCGGTCACGATCGTGCTGCGCTCGAAGCACCTGCTCTCCGGTGAGGACCACGACGTCGGGCTCGGCCTGACCGAGTACTTCCGCGAGGAGGGGATCCGCGTCGAGACCGGCGCGCAAGCCCACCGCGTCAGCGTCCGCGCGGACGGGCTGAAGGTCGTCCACTTCACCCGCGGCGGCGAGGAGCACGAGGTCGCCGCGCACGAGATCTTCTACGCGCTCGGCCGCGTCCCGAACGTCGACGGGCTCGGGCTCGAGAACGCCGGCGTGCAGTATCACGAGATCACCGGGATCCCGGTCGACGAGACGCTGCGCACCTCGAACCCCGACGTCTACGCGGTCGGCGACGTCACCGGGCTCTACCCGCTGGTGCACGTCGCGATCCAGCAAGGCGAGATCGCGGGCCGCAACGCGGCGACCGGCGCGCGCGAGCGCGTCGACTACCGCCTCTCGAAGACGCACACGGTCTTCACCGATCCGCAGGTCGCCGTCGTCGGCGAGACCGAGCGGGAGCTGGAAGCCGCCGGCTTCGACTATCTCGTCGCCTCGTATCCGTTCGAGGACCACGGGAAAGCGGTCGCGCTCGGCCGCACCAAAGGCTTCGTGAAGATGATGGCCTCGCCGAAGGACGGGCGGATCCTCGGCGCCGCGATCCTCGGCCCGGACGCCTCCGATCTGATCGAGCCGCTGATCGTCGCGATGGCGTACGGCGCGAGCGTGCAGGACTACGCGCGCATCCCGCACCTGCACCCGACGCTGGTCGAGATCCTGACCTATCCCGCGGAGGAGCTCGCCGAAAGGCTGCGCACGGTCCCCGCGCTCGCCGTCGCGAAGTGACGCTGAACGCGGCGCTCGTCCAGTTCAAGCCGCGCAAGGGCGACGTCGCGGCGAACCTGGCGTCGATGCGCGCGGTCTTCGCGCAGCTCGCGCCGAGCGAGCCGGATCTCATCGTCTTCCCGGAAGCCGCGCTTACCGGATATTTCCTCGAAGGCGCGGTGTACGAGCTGGCGATGGACGCGCCTGCGATGGCTGCGCGGATCGACGAGCAGTGGCGCGCCTCGGGCGCGACGCGGCCGTGCGACGTCGTCGCGGGGTTCTACGAGAACGTCGAGGGGACGTTCCACAACAGCGCGATGTACGTGCGCTGCGGCGGCGACGAGGGCGTGCACATCGTGCACGTCCACCGCAAGATGTTCCTGCCGACGTACGGCGTCTTCGACGAGGAGCGGTTCCTCACGCGCGGGCGGCGGCTCTCGGTCTTCGAGACGCCGTTCGGAACGGCCGCGATGCTGATCTGCGAGGACGCCTGGCACGCGATCATGCCGACCGTCGCGGCGCTCAAGGGCGCGCGGCTGATCATCGTCCCGAGCGCCTCGCCGGGGCGCGGGCTGTGCGGCGACGACGAGCTCGAGAGCAACGCGCGCTGGAAGTCGATCCTGACCGCCGCGGCGGCGGAGCACGGCGTCTATCTCCTCTACGCCGGGCTCACCGGGTTCGAGGGCGGGAAAGGGATGTCGGGCGGGACCTGCGCGATCGCGCCGCGCGGCGAGGTGCTGCAGTCGGCCGGGCCGCTCGAGGAGTGCATCGTCACCGTGCGGCTCGAGCGCGACGAGGTCGACCTCGCGCGCGCGACGATCCCGCTGCTCGGCGATCTCTCCGCCGTGCTGCCGGATCTGTGGCTCGACGAGGAGATCCCGGTGACGCGCCGGCTGGAGGAGCACGCGTGAGCACGACCGCGCTCCCGGTGATCGCGGCGAAGGCCGACGAACCGTCGCTCGCGATCAACCCCGAGCTGACGGCGCGCTGGCTCGAAGCGTTCCTGCGCGACGAGATGATCGTGCGCCGCGGGATCGGCCGCGCGATCCTCGGCCTCTCCGGCGGGATCGACAGCGCGCTGGTCGCGTACCTGTGCGCGCGCGCGCTCGGCCCGGAGAACGTCTACGCGATCCGCATGCCGTACCGCACGTCTTCGCCGAGCTCGCTCTCCGACGCGCAGCGGATCGCCGACGCGCTCGGGATCCACTGCGAGACGATCGAGATCACCGACGCGGTCGACGGCTATCTGAAGCACGCGCCCGACGCCGACCCGCGCCGCAAGGGCAACGTGATGGCGCGGATGCGGATGCTGGTGCTGTTCGACCAGTCGGCGCGCCGCAGCGCGCTCCCGGTCGGAACCGGAAACAAGACCGAACGGCTGATGGGCTATTTCACCTGGCACGCCGACGACACGCCGCCGGTGAACCCGATCGGCGATCTCTACAAGACGCAGGTCTGGGCGCTCGCGCGCCATCTCGGGATCCCGAACGAGGTCGTCGACAAGCCGCCGAGCGCCGACCTCGAGGCGAACCAGACCGACGAGAGCGATCTCGGGATCACCTACGCGAAGGCCGACCGCATCCTGAACTTGATCCTGCTCGGCTACCGCGATCCGGCGATCGTCGCGCGCGGCTACGATCCCGCCGAGGTCAAGCTGGTGCGCCGCCGCGTCGACTCGACGCACTGGAAGCGCCACCTGCCGACGACCGCGCTCGTCTCCGGGACCGCGATCAACGAGTTCTACCTGCGCCCGGTGGATCTGTGAGCGGCGCCGACCCGCTCCCGCCGCACGGGTTCTTCCCGGTCAGCCTGAACCTCGTCGGCCGCCGCTGCGTCGTCATCGGCGCGGACGACGACCGCGAAGCGGTCGAGAAAGCCGAGGCGCTGCGCGAGGTCGACGCCGACGTCGTGCGCATCACCGACCCGGCGGCGCTGCGCGACCAGGACGTCGCGGACGCGTTCTTCGTGATCTCGACGCCGCAGGACGAGGCGCTCTCGGCGCGCTTGCGCGCGCTTGCGGACCGGCACCGCTTTCTGCTGTGCACGATCGACCAGCCGCGCCACGGCTTCGTCGCGATGCAGGCGATCGTGAAAGCGGGCCCGGTGCGGATCGGGATCTCCACGGGCGGCGTCGCGCCGCGCGTCGGCAAGGTCATCAAGGAGGCGCTGCAGCGCGCGCTCGACGCCAAGTTCGCCCGCTTCGTCGACTGCCTCGCGACGCAGAAGCGCCGCAACCGCGCCGCGCTCCCCGACCGCGCCGACCGCCGTAAGGCGATCCTGGCGGCGACGCGCGGCTTCGCGCTCGACGCGCGCGCCTCGTACCCGGCGTGGTTCGAGGACGAGCTCGCATCCCTCCGCCCGAAGGTGAACGAATAGAACATGGCGTCCGCCGAGATCGTGACGATCGGGACCGAGATCCTCCTCGGTCACCTCGTCGACACCAACGCACCGTTCGTCGCGCGCGAGCTCGCCGATCACGGCGTCGACGTCTATGCGAAGCACTCCGTCGGCGACAACGCCGACCGTCTCGCGGCGATGCTCGAGGACACCCTCGCGCGCGCCGACGGCGCGATCACGACCGGCGGGCTCGGCCCGACCGTCGACGATCTCACCAAGGACGCGGTCGCGCGCGCCGTCGGCCGCGAGCTCGTGCTGCACGAGCCTTCACTGCGCGCGATCGAGGAGCGCTTCAAGGCCTTCGGCCGCCCGATGACCGACAACAACCGGCGCCAAGCGTATCTCCCCGAGGGCTGCGTGGTGATGGACAACCCGCACGGGACGGCACCCGGGTTCATCGCGTTGCGCGCCGACGGCAAGTTCGTCGCCTGCATGCCCGGCGTGCCGCGCGAGATGAAGCCGATGCTCCGCGAGAAGCTGATCCCGTGGCTGGTCGAGCGCTTCGCGCTGCGCGAGGCGATCTACACCAAGACGCTGCACACCGTCGGGATCGGCGAGTCGACGCTCGACAGCAAGATCGAAGACCTGTTCCGCACGCTCGAGAACCCGAAGATCGCGGTCCTCGCGCACGGCGGCCGCGTCGACGTGAAGGTGATGGCGAAAGCGCCGAGCCGCGAGCGCGCGACCGAGCTGATCGAGCCGGTCGCCGAGGAGTTGCGCCGCCGGATCGGGAGCGGCTATTTCGGCGACGACGACACGACGCTCGCCGGCGCGATCGTGCGGCGGCTCGCCGGCCGCGGGCTGTCGCTGGGGACTGCGGAGTCGTGCACGGGCGGCGCGGTCGCCGACGCGATCGTCGCCGTCCCGGGCGCCTCGGCGGCGTTCCGCGGCGCGGTCGTGGCCTACGCGAACGAGGTCAAGACCGCGCTGCTGAACGTACCGGAACGCACATTGCAGACGGCCGGCGCGGTCAGCGAGGAGACCGCGGTCGCGATGGCGCGCGGCGGCCGCGAGCGGCTCGGCGCCGACGTGGTGATCTCCATTACCGGGATTGCCGGCCCCGAAGGCGGAACACAGGAAAAGCCCGTAGGCTTGGTGTGGTACGCGCTGGCATTCGGAGGCGGTGAGATCGAGACGCGCCGGCTCACGTTTCCGGGTGAGCGTGCCGACATACGAGAACGCGCGACCGTCGCGGCGCTTGGCTTGATCTGGCGCCGCCTCGAACGTGACGTCCCGGCCCCGACCGCCGCCCCCTAGGAAAGCGATGCGCATGACTCACCGCCCGATCGTCCGTTTCTCCGCCGTGATCGCGGCCGCGCTCATGCTCGCGGCGTGCCACCCGGGGGGACACAAGAGCGTGCTGCCGCCGGGCCCGAGCACCCCGCCGGGGACCGAGCCGGTCAACCCGCTCGGGACGGTTTCCGCGGGCGGCGGCCACGGCGGCAACAACTGCCCGAAGAGCTCGGCGGCGGCGAACGGCTGCCCGAGCACCTACGCGCTGACCTCCGATCCGTCCGGGATCTCGGTCCAGCGCCTCGACCCGTCCGGCCAAACCACCCAGTACAACGTCACGCTGACGACGCCGGCGACCGACCCGCTCCCGGACTCGTCGACGAACCTGCAGTACCGGTTCGGCACGAACAACGCGGCCGGGCCCTTCACGGTGAGCGTCCAGCAGATCCACGACGGCCCGCATCAGGTCTACTACAACCGGAACTCCGACTCGACCGGCCACGTCGACGGCTCGAGCCTGCAGTCGATGGGGCGGCAAGTGATGTCGTCCGCCGCGCAGGTTCGCTCGATGGCGAGCGAGACGCGGCGCACGGTGAACGCGCGCACGGCCTCGGCGGTCGCGCAGAACAAGCTGTACGTGCGTTTCAGCAACGATGCGCTGCGCGCGAGCGGACGCGGCGTCGATGCGGCGATCCGCGAACTCGGCACGCGCGGCGTCGCGCTGCCGACCACGAACGCCGACCCGCTGACGGTCGTCGACGTGCCGGCCGGCACGACGGCGCAGGCCTACGCGGCCTCGCTGCAAGGCCGGCCCGGCGTCGCGGCGGTCTTCCCGGTGCACCAGCGCTTCGCGCTCTCGAAGACGCAGACGATCCCGAACGATCCGGACTTCATCATCCCGAACCAATGGTATCTCTACGCGACCGGCTTCCCGTACGCGTGGTCGTACACGAAGGGCGCGGGCGCGACCATCGCGGTCATCGACACCGGCGTCGACTTGACGAACACCGATATCTCACAGAACGTCAGCTTCTCCGAGACGGTGCTCAACGGCACCCGCTCGAGCACGATCACCGACAAGGACGGCCACGGCACCAACGTCGCCGGGATCGCGGACGCGCTGGCCGGCAACGGCGCGGCGTTCGGTTCGGGGAACCACAACTTCGCCGGCGGCGGCTACTCGGCGAAGCTGATCGCGATGAGCATCTTCGACCCGTCGACCGGCTTTGCGAGCGGCTCGGACGAGGCGATCGCGATCGGCGACGCGATCTCGCACAACGCCGACGTGATCAACCTCAGCCTCGGGGCGCAAGAGAGTTTCAACGACAATTCCTCTACCGCAAGCAACTGGAACGGCGGCTACGACGAAGGCGAATTCGAGGCGATCCAGGCGGCGCTGGCTGCGGGAACTAGTGTCGTTGCAGCGGCCGGGAATGATCGCGATGGGCAGGACCCGAACGGCGACGGTTTCAAGCACCAAAATCTAGATTACCCTGCCGCATACCCCGGCGTCATCTCCGTCGGGGCGTCGGCGCTCAATGACAACGGCACGGGCAACTACGCCACGGCGACCGAGTATGTTGCGGGATATTCCCAAGCCGCCGTAGGGCTATCGGTCGTCGCACCGGGCGGTGAAGCGGGAACGACCGCCCCCGACAACGACGTATTGCATTGGATTTGGAACTATTACTCGACGACGGCGAACGACCCGTGCACGTATGGCAACGGGACGCTGCCGCACATTCCTACGAACTGCACCGCCCTTTTCAACGGCACGTCGCAGGCGACGCCGCAGGTCACCGCTGCAGTCGCGCTGCTGTACTCAGCGGCGGGTGGTCACCACTCGCTTCAGCCGGCTGTAGTAAAGCAGCTTATCGAGGACACGGCGGACAATATCAACGATCCGAACCAGGGCCACGGTCGCCTGAATGCCTATCGCGCGCTCGCCTCGCTGCTGCAAGATACGGGCGCCACATCGACCGGACCGCAGGCGACAATCCACGCCGCGACCCAGGCCATTGCATTCGCGTAC
>DATHLL010000526.1:0-3406 GCA_035488195.1 Candidatus Elarobacter sp.
CGAACGCGTCGAACCCGTCGACGATCGCCGAGGGCATCCCGTAGCCGTCGGCGCGGATCGCGACGTCGGCGATCTTCATCGTCTCCGCCGTCGAGGTCGTCGAGGCGTAGCGGTTGTTCTCCAGCACGAAGATCGCCGGGAGGTTCCAGATCGCGCAGAGGTTGAGGTTCTCGTGGAACGGCCCGCGGTTCGTCGCGCCGTCGCCGAAGAAGCAGACCGCGACCTGGTCGGTCTTCCGCTGCACCGCGCTCAGCGCCGCGCCCGCGACCAGTCCGAAGCCGCCCGCGACGACGCCGTTCGCGCCCAGCATCCCGACCGAGAAGTCGGCGATGTGCATCGAGCCGCCCTTGCCCTTGCAGATCCCGGTCGAGCGCGCGAACAGCTCGGCGACCATGCCGCGCATCGAGGTTCCCTTTGCGAGCGTGTGGCCGTGGCCGCGGTGCGTCGAGGCGATCGCGTCGTCGACGCGCAGGTTCGCACAGGTCCCGGCGGCGACGGCCTCCTGCCCGATCGAGAGGTGCGCGAACCCCGGGATCTCGCCGGCGAGGAAGTGCTTCTCGATCCCCTCCTCGAGGACGCGGATGCGGATCATCGTGCGCAGCAGCGCGATCCCGAGATCGCGCCGCGCACCGGCCGGGGCGGGCAAGGTCTTAGCCAAGGGAGACTCTCCGGTGGACGGTGTCGAGGGCGGCGGTCGCGGCGCGCGCCGCGCCGAGGACGGCGTCGCGCACGCTCGCGCGGACGCCGCGGTAGCGGAACGAGGGGACGGAGACCGAGAGCGAGCCCGCCGGGCTGCCGTCGTGCGCGAAGAACGGCGCGCCGACGCAGCAGACGCCCTCGCAGAACTCCTCGACGTCCTCGGCGTAGCCGCGCCGGCGGACGCGCTCGAGCTCGTGCTCGATCGCCGTCATCGTGACGAGCGTGCGCGGCGTGAGCCGCCGCGGCGGGTGCGCGGCGAAGTGCTCGCGCGCGGCAGCCGGATCGCGGTGCGCGAGCACCGCCTTCCCGAGCGCGCGCGCGTGCAAGTCGGACGAGTAGCCGCGGTGCAGCGCGTGGACCCGGACGCGCTGGCGCGACTCGACGATGTCGGTGATGACGACGTCCTTGCCGTGGACCAAGGCGAGGTAGGCGTTCTCGCCGGTCCGCGCGCCGAGCTCGCCGACGATCGCGCGCAGCTCCGGCTCGACCGGCCAAGCCCGCGCGTACGCATCGCCCAGCCGGGCCGCCTTCGCGCCCAGGCCGTACGCGCCCGTGCGCTCGTCGCGCGTGACGTAGCCGTCGGACGCGAGCGTGTTCATCACGTGGTAGGCGCTCGAGATGTTCAGCCCGAGCTCCCCGGCGAGCCGCTTGATCGCGACCGGCTCCTCGGCCTCGGCGAGATAGTCGAGGACGCGCAACGCCCGGCGGACCGTGCCCAGCAGCTCGGCCATTTCAGTATCTGAAAAACCGTTCGAGATGGTCGAACACGGTGCCGCGACGATACTCCGCCCGGAGTGCCGCTGTCAAGGGATTTGTATACGATCGGGACTTCCGACGCAGGGAAGTTTCCTGGCAACGCCCTAAGACGCGGGTCCACACCTCACGCTGCTTCTCTCAGGAGTTCCGCTCGTGAAGCAATCAGTTTCGCGTGGCCGTTTCGTCGCAGGCACCGCCGGCGTCGCCGCGCTCACCTTCGGCGGCGGCCCGTACGTCATCGCGGCACCCACGAAGGAAATCACCATCGGGCTGAACGTCCCGCAGTCCGGCCCGTACGCGGAGCAAGGTCAGGACCAGCTCCGCGCCTACCACTTGGCGATCGACGAGATCAACGCCAAGGGCGGGATCATGGGGATGAAGATCAAGGCGACCGAGGGCGACGACCAGACGAAGGCCGGCGTCGCGACCGAGAACGCGCAGCGGATGATCGACCGCGACGGCGCGGTGATGATCACCGGCGGCTCGTCGACCGGGACCGCGGTCGCCGTCTCCGGCGTGTGCCAGCAGAAGAACACCATCTTCATGGCGACGCTCACGCACGGCGACGAGACGACGAACCAGAACTGCCACAAGCACACGTTCCGCCGCTACAACGACGCGTACATGAGCGCGCAGTCGCTCGCGCGCACGCTGGTGACGAAGTACGGGACCGGCAAGTGGTTCCACATCACCGCCGACTACGCATGGGGCCACTCGGTCTACGACAACATCACCGCGGTCGTCGAACCGAAGGGCGCGAAGACGATCAAGAACGTCCTCACGCCGTTCCCCGGCACCTCCGACTTCTCGCCGATGCTCCAGCAGGCGCAGGCCGCGAAGCCCGACGTGCTGGTGCTCACGCAGTTCGGCGGCGACATGGTGAAGTGCCTGAACCAGGCGGCCTCGTTCGGCCTCACCAAGTCGACGAAGATCCTGGTCCCGCTGGTCGACGAGTACATGGCGAAAGGGACGAAGGACAACTTCGACAACGTCGTCTCGACCGCGCCGTGGTACTGGCAGTACCACCAACAGAAATACCCGGGCGCGAAGAAGTTCGTCGACGCGTTCTCGGCCAAGTACCCCGGCCTGAAGCCCTCGAACGGCGCCGAGACCGCGTACGCGGACATCTACATCTACAAGATGGCCGTCGAGAAAGCCGGCTCGATCGATCCCGCCAAGGTGATCGCGGTCCTCGAAGGGACGAAGTTCCAGTTCACCAAGGAACAGGAATGGTACCGGAAAGAGGATCACCAGGGCGTGAACTCGTGCCTCGTGCTCGAAGGCGTTCCGGAGAGCCAGCGCGGGCCGGGCGGCTTCGCGTTCGCGAAGGTGCTCGAGGTCCACGACGGCCCGGCGGTCGTCGCGCCGCTGAACAGCCTGGCATGCAAGATGGAGCCGGCGTAGCCCGAAGCTCCGCACGAACCTGATGCGGGCCGGCGCCCTCGGGTGCCGGTCCGTTTCCTTATCACCTCGAGGGAGTCACGTGGACGCGTTCTTCCAAGCGATGCTCGGCGGCCTGATCCTCGGCCTGATCTACATCGCGATCGCGGTCGGCCTCACCATCATCTTCGGGACGCTGCGCCTGGTGAACTTCGCGCACGGCGCGTTCTACGCGATCGGCGCGTACATCGGACTGGTCGTCGCCCAGCACGTCGGCGTGCCGTGGGCGTTCGTCGCGGCGCCGATCGGCGTCGCGCTCTTCGCGGTCTTCCTGGACCGGGTGCTGCTGCGGACGTTCTACGACAAGGCGCCGACCGCGCAGCTCCTGGTGACCTTCGGGATCGCGCTGGTCGTCGAGGAGTCGCTGCGCCTGATCTTCGGCGCGACGACGCAGCAGTACGCGATGCCCGACGCGCTCTCGGGCTCGGTCACGCTGGGACCGATCACCTACCCCGCGTACCGGCTGCTCTTCGCCGCCGGCGTGGTGGTGATGCTGGTGCTCGTCTGGCTC
>DATHLL010000527.1:0-2004 GCA_035488195.1 Candidatus Elarobacter sp.
TCGGGAGCGTTCCGGTCAGCACGAGCGTCTTGCCCGCGAGCACGCCGACGGGTTCGCGCGGGCGCAGCGGCGCGGTCAGGTCGACGCCGGCTTTCTTCAGGCGCGCGATCATCGCGCGGTTCGGCTCTTGCGCGAAGAACAGCACGACGCTGGCAGCGATCTCCGGGCCGATCCCTTCGCTGCGCAACAGCTCTTCTTCGGTCGCCGCGGCCAGCGCGTCCATCGTCCCGAAGTCGCCGGCGAGGATCGCCGCATTCTGCGAGCCGACGAAACGGATGCCGAGCCCGGACAACAGCCGCGCCAGACCGCGCCGCTTCGAGCCCTCGATCGCCGCCAGGACGTTCGACGCGGACTTCTCCGCCATGCGCGGCAGCGTCAGCAGCTTCGGGAGGTCGAGCGCGTAGATCTCGCTGACGTCGCGCACGAGCCCCGAGTCGACCAGCGCGGTCGCGAGCTGGTCGCCGATCCCCTCGATGTCCATCGCGCCGCGCGAGCAGAAATGCCGCACGCGCTCGACGAGCTGCGCCGGGCACGACGCGTTCGTGCAGCGCGCCATCGGCTCGCCGGCCGGATGGTCGACGTCGGCGCCGCACACCGGGCAGTGCGTCGGCAGCGTATACTCGGGAAGCGTCTTCTTCCCGCGCTCCTCGAGCACCGGACCGACGACGCGCGGGATCACGTCGCCGGCGCGGATCACCGTCACGACGTCGCCGATGCGGATGTCGTTACTCCGGATGTAGTCCAGGTTGTGCAGCGTCGCGTTCGAGACCGTCGTCCCGCCGATCTGCACGGGCTCGAGGACGGCGTTCGGGTTGAGCACGCCGGTGCGGCCGACGCTGACGACGATGTCGAGCAGCTTCGTGCGCGCCTCGCGCGCGCGAAACTTGAACGCGATCGCCCAGCGCGGATCCTTGCCGGAGCTCCCGAGCTTCGCCTGGAGCGCGAGATCGTCGACCTTGATCACGACGCCGTCGATCTCGTAGTCGAGCGCGTCGCGCCGGTCTTCCCACGCCTTCACGAACTCGATCACGCCCTGGATCGACGGGACCGCGCGCGCGTGCTCGTTCACCCGGAACCCGAGCGCGCGCAGATAGTCGAGCAGCTCGTGCTGCGAGGCCGGCGGCTTCTCCGTGTCGATCTCGCCGACCGCGTACGCGTAGAACGAGAGCTTGCGCTCCGCCGTCATCTTCGGGTCGAGCTGACGGATCCCGCCGGCGGCGGTGTTGCGCGGGTTCGCGAACCGCGGCTCGCCGCGCGCCTCGCGCTCGGCGTTCAGCCGCTCGAAGTCGCTCTTGCGCATGTACGCCTCGCCGCGCACGTCGATATGGCGCGGGACCGCGACGCCCTTCGCGGCGCGGAGCGCGAGCGGGATCGTCTTGATCGTGCGCAGGTTCGCGGTGACGTTCTCGCCGACGCTCCCGTCGCCGCGCGTCCCGCCCTCCGTGAGCCGCCCGCCGTCGTAGCGCAGCGAGACCGCGAGCCCGTCGATCTTCAGCTCGCACGTGTACGCGACGTCCCCTTCCAATCCCGCGAGCTTCTTCACCCGCGCGTCGAACGCGAGCAGCTCCGCCTCGTCGAACGCGTTCCCGAGCGAGAGCATCGGGCGCGCGTGCACGTAGGGCGGGAACCCCGCCGAGGGCGTCCCGCCGACGCGCTGCGTCGGCGAGTCCGGCGTCGCGAGCTCGGAATACTGCAGCTCCAGGTCGAGCAGCTCGCGCAGCATCGCGTCGTAGTCTTGATCGCTGATCTGCGGATCGTCGAGAACGTGGTAGCGGTAGTTCGCCTCGTCGATCCGCTCGCGCAACTCGCGCGCGCGCTTCGCCGCCGCTTTCGGAGCCATCGCGGTCAGCGGGCCGGCTTCGGCGTCGCGACCTGCACCGGATAGCCGTCGGGATCGGCGATCACCGCGATCCGCCCGAAGCTCTCGTCGTGCGGCTCTTGCAGGATCGGGACGCCCGCGGTGCGCGCGTCGGTGACGAACTTGTCGACGTCGTCGACGTAGAA
>DATHLL010000528.1:0-2053 GCA_035488195.1 Candidatus Elarobacter sp.
CGTGACCAGCACGGGTGCGATCGCGAGCGGCCAGTTGAACCGGGTGTACCAGGGGCGTTCCACTCCCGGCTGCTTCTACGGGCGCGCGACCTCGACCGTCCGGAACGTGAGGTTGAGGCGCGGCGCGCGCACGGTCGGCTCCTTCGGCACCTGGTGCCGCCAGCGGTGCTGCGTCTCGCCCCTCATCACCAGCAGGCTGCCGTGCTCGAGGACGAGGCGCCGGGTCTCGCCGGTCTCGCGCGAGCGCAGCTCGAACCGCCGCGCCGCACCGAGGCTGACCGAGGCGATCAGCGGGCGCGGGCCGAGCTCCGGCTCGTCGTCGGCGTGCCAGCCCATCGAGTCGCTTCCCGTCCGGTACAGGTTCAGCAGCACGCTGTTGAAGCCGGTGCCGGTGGTCGCGCGCAGCCGGTCGCGCAGGCGCGCGAGCGCGGGCGTCCATTCGAGCGGGCGGTTCGCGATCCCGGAGTACGTGTAGACCGCGCCGGGGTCGCCGTACCACGCGGTGAGCCGCGGGAACGGGATCTCGCGCCCGGCGATGCGCAGGTGCTCCTGGCGCCAGCGGACCTCGCCGAGCAGCTCGCGCAGCAAGAGCCCGGCTGCGGCGGGCGCGAGGAACGCCGGCTCGTACGTGACCAGCCCGTGCTTCGCGAGGACGACGCGCGGGGCGCCGTCCTCGGACTCGAACGAGAGCTTCGGCTGGTACACCGGACCGCGCTAGCCCGGGCTCGGGACGGCCGTCCCGCTCGGGCGCTTGCGCCGCCGCTTGCGCGAGCCGTTCCCGTTCGCGCTCGCTCGTTTCACCGGCTCGGCGACGGCTTCGACGATCTCGGGCTGCGCCTCGGGTGCTGCGGCGACCGCGGCCGTCGCGCCGCCGAGGTCGAGCGACGGCGTCGTCTCCGGCTCGCGAGCGGGCGGCGGCGGAGGCGGGGCGGGCGGCGGCGCTGCCGGCGGTTTGGGACGAGTGCGCATCCCGAGGATCGGGATGTTGGCGAGCATCGCGATCTGCTTCTCGCGCTGCTCGAAGGTCACGTCGCAGTTCGACGCGTCGACCTCGACGTAGCGCGAGATCACCTCGACCAGATCGTGCTTGAGCGCCTCGACGACGTCGGGCGCGAGCGAGAGATGGTCGGAGAGCAGGACGAGCCGCAGCCGCTCCTTCGCGGTCGCGCTCGAGGCCGGCTTGCCGAACAGGCGCTGGAAGAACTCGATCACGGTCAGCGGCCCCCGAACAGCTTCTCGAAGAACGAACGCTCGCGCGGGATCTCGGGCGGCGTCGTGAGCGTCCCGGTGATGCGCTGCGCGATCTGCCGGTAGGCCTCGCCGACCGGCGAGGCGGCGTCGAGCGCGACCGGCTCGCCGCGGTTCGTCGAGACGATCACGTCGGGCGCGTCGGCGATCACGCCGAGCAGCGGCAGCCGCAGGATGGAGTTGACGTCGTCGACCGAGAGCATCTTCCCCTTGCGAACGAGCCCGGGACGCAGCCGGTTCACGATCAGCTTCACCGCGCGCTCGTCGCCGAGCAGCCCGACGACGCGGTCGGCGTCGCGCACCGCCGAGACCTCCGGAGTGCAGACGACGATCGCCTCGTCGGCGGCGACGATCGCGTTGGCGAAGCCTTTCTCGATCCCGGCCGGGCAGTCGATCAGCACGTAGTCGAACCGCTCGCGCAGCGAACCGATCAGGTTGCGGAACGCCGCGGTGTCGACGTCGTCCTTCTCGCGCGTCTGCGCGGCGGCGAGCAGCTTCATCGCGGGGACGCGCTTGTCGCTCACCAGCGCGTCCTCCAGCGCGACGTGCCCTTCGAGCACGTCGAGGACGTGATGCCGCACGCGCGCCTCGAGGCCGAGGACGATGTCGAGGTTGCGCAGCCCGACGTCGGCGTCGACCAGCACGACCGGCGCGCCGGTCGCGGCGAGCGCCGCGCCGACGTTCGCGGTCGTCGTCGTCTTCCCGACGCCGCCCTTGCCGCTGGTGATCACGATCGCGCGCCCGCGCTTGCGCGGGACCGCGCTCGCCGCCGGCGCCTCGGCGTGCACGGTTTCCTGCATTATGA
>DATHLL010000529.1:0-5347 GCA_035488195.1 Candidatus Elarobacter sp.
ACCTACAACGAAGCCGGCGGGATCGAGAAGCTGATCGCGACGCTGCGCGACGTCTTCCAGGCCAACGGGCTCGACGGCGAGATCGTCGTCGTCGACGACAACTCGCCCGACGGGACCGGCGCGATCGTCGACCGCCTCGAGCGCGAGGGCTATCCCGTCCGCTGCCTGCACCGCCCCGGGAAGATGGGGCTCTCGTCGGGCGTGATCGACGGCTGGAAGTTCGCGCGGCCCGACTCGGAGGCGCTCGGCGCGATGGACGCCGACTTTTCGCACGACGCGACGATCCTCCCGCGGATGGTGAAGGCGCTCCAGGACGACGGCTACGGCCTGGCGATCGGCTCGCGCTACGTCCCGGGCGGCGGGATCAGCAACTGGCCGAAGCGCCGCATCGTCACCTCGCGGGTCGCGATCGCGCTGGCGCAGCCCCTGACGGCGATCAAGGACATCACCTCGGGTTACTTCCTGGTGAAGCGCGAGGCGCTCGATGGGGTCGAGCTCGACCCGATCGGGTTCAAGATCGGCCTCGAGGTGATCGCGAAGGCGCACTACGGCCGCGCGCTCGAGGTCCCGTACGTCTTCACCGACCGGGTCGCCGGGACGTCGAAGCTGAACCAGAACGAGATCTTCAACTATCTCAAGCAGCTCGGCCGCATCTACGGCGCCCGCCTGCGAGGAGCACGTTAGACGATGCCGATGCCGGAGTGGCTGCGCCTGCGGCGCGCGCAACCCGTCCCGGCCGAGGACGCCGCGCAGTGGACGAAGTGCCCGAAGTGCGGCTCGATGATCTACAAGCCGGACCTGGCGGCGAACGCCTGGGTCTGCACCTCGTGCGGGCACCACTTCCGGATGCACGCGTTCGACCGGATCGCGATGCTGGTCGACGCCGACTTCACCGAGATCGGCGGCGAACTCGTACCGGGTGATCCGCTTGGCTGGACTGACAAGGTCCCGTATCCGCAGAAGCTGGCTCGCGATCGTGAGAAGTCGAAGCTCACCGAGGGCGTCGTCTGCGGCTTTGCGTCGATCGGCGGGTATCCCGTCGCGCTCGGCGTCATGGACTTCAACTTCCGCGGCGGGACGATGGGCAGCGTCGTCGGCGAGCGGATCACGCAGCTCTTCGAGCGCGCGCGCGAGCGCAGGCTCCCGGTGGTCGTGTTCACCGCGAGCGGCGGCGCGCGGATGGAAGAGGGGATGCTCGCGCTGATGCAGATGGCGAAGACGACGCTCGCCGTGCGGCGCCATCACGACGAAGGCGGCTATTACATCAGCGTGCTGACCGATCCGACGACCGGGGGCGTCTCCGCCTCGTTCGCGTTCCAGGCCGACGTCGTGCTCGCCGAGGCGCGCGCGGCGATCGGCTTCGCCGGCCGCCGCGTCATCGAGCAGACGATCCGCCAGAAGCTCCCGGAGAACTTCCAGACGGCGGAGTTCCTGCTCGAGAAGGGCGCGATCGACATGGTCGTCGAGCGCAAGGAGCTCAAGGACCGGCTCGTGCGGCTGCTCGACTACGGCTCCGGCGCGCAGCGCCCGGCGAACGGCGCCGTCTCCGGCGGCTCGGTCGTGACGCCGCAGCCGGACTCGGCTGAGACGCGCGCGTGAACGTCATCGTCGAGCGCGAGAAAGGGCTGCTGCAGCTCGAGCAGCGGATCGACGAGCTGAAGGCGCAGGCCGCGCAGCAGCCGGTCGACATGACCGCCGAGATCCGCGCGCTCGAGGAGAAGTACGCGCAGATCCAGCGCGAGGTGTTCGGGACGCTCAGCCCGTGGCAGCGCGTCAACATGGCGCGCCACCCGAAGCGCCCGCTGGGCTCCGACTACATCCGCGCGCTCGACCAGTTCGACGAATTGCACGGCGACCGGCACTTTCGCGACGACCACGCGATCGCCGGCGGGTTCGCGAAGCTGCGCGGCCGGCGCGTGATCGCGATCGCTCAGGACAAGGGCCGCGACACCAAGGAGAAGGTGCTGCGGAACTTCGGGATGCCCTCGCCCGAGGGCTACCGCAAGGTGATCCGGCTGGTGAAGCTCGCCGATCATCTCGGGCTGCCGGTGGTGACGTTCATCGACACCAGCGGCGCGGACCCCGGGATCGGCTCCGAGGAGCGCGCGCAGTCCGAGGCGATCGCGCAGTCGCTCTACGAGCTGGCCGAGGCGCGCGTCCCGATCGTCGCGACGATCATCGGCGAGGGCGGCTCCGGCGGCGCGCTCGCGCTCGGGCTCGCCGACCGCGTGCTGATCCTCGAGCACGCCGTCTACTCGGTGGCCTCCCCCGAGGGCGCCGCGGCGATCCTGTGGGGCGACGCCGCCCGCGCGGAAGAAGCGGCGACGAGGTTGAAGCTCACCTCCGATGATCTCCTCCAGTTCGGGATCGTCGACGAGGTGATCCCCGAGCCGATCGGCGGCGCGCACCGCGACGCGCCGGGGACCGTCACGCGCGTCCTCGACGCGGTCGACGCCGCGCTGGGCGTGCTCTCCGCGCTCCCGCCCGACCAGCTTCGCGAGGGCCGCTACCGGAAGTTCCGCCGCATCGGAGCCGCGGCCGGATGAACGCCGCGATGCTGCTCCGCGTCGCGGCCCGGATCGGCGTCGTCTGCGGCGTCCTCGTCTTCGTCGCGCTGATCGGCGTCCAGTACGCGCGGCTCGTCAACCGGAACCTCGCGCTCGCGCACGAGCTGCACGACGTCGAGCGCGACATCGCGCAGCTCAAGGTCAAGCGCGTGCAGCAGCACCGCGACATCGACCGCCTCAACGACCCGCACGGCGCGATCCCCGAGATCCACGACCGCCTGCACCTGGTCGGCGACCACGAGGCGATCATCTACCTGAAGCCCGGCAAGCCGGCGTCGAGGCCGCCCGCGCCGTGAGCGAGCGGGTGCGCGGCAGCGTGATCAACGTCCACAACCTCGGCGCGGTCGTGCGGCTCGAGGACGGCCGGCTCGTCGCCGCCCCGTTCGGCGACGTGAACAAGAACCGCGCGGCGTACACCCGCGCCCTCGACCGCAAGGAGGGGACGCTCCCCTTCGATCTGGTCGGGAAGATGGTCGTCCTCGCGCAGACCCGGATCGACGAGGTCGTTCCGACCTCGCAGGCGCCGGCGCTGACCGACCCGTCGTTCGAGGCGCAGATCGCGGCGTACCTGAAGTCGACCGAGGAGTGGGCGCCCCCCGACCGGCCGCAGCCGTTCGAGCGGCACCTCGTGCGCAAGCAGCATCGCGCCAAATTTTTCGAGAGCCGGTCGGACTAACGTATCAAGGCGGCCCTCGCCGCCCTCTCGAACCGTCACCGGGCTATGGCGCTCAAAGAGGTACGGGTCGATCCCGTGAAGGTGCCGGGCTCGTTCGTCCGGCTGCAGGCCGCGTACGCGGGGCTGCGCGCGGCGGAGCAGCGCGTCGCGGACTTCATCCTCGGGCATCCCGACGAGCTGATCTACCTGACCGTCACCGAGCTCGCCGAGCGCACGAACACGAGCGAGTCGACCGTCGTGCGGCTTACGCAGAAGATCGGCTACAAGGGCTATCAGGAGTTCAAGATCGTGCTGGCGCGCGATCTGGTCGGCCCGACGCGCGAGATCCACTCCTCGATCGAGTCGGGCGACGATCTGATCACGATCAAGGACAAGGTCTTCCAGGCGAACGCGCAGGCGCTGCGCGACACGATCGAAGTCCTCGACGACGAGCAGTTGAGGCTCGCGGTCGCGGCGCTCGCGCGCGCGCACCGGATCGAGTTCTACGGCGTCGGCGGGAGCGGGCCGCTCGCCCTCGACGCGTACCACAAGTTCCTCAAGCTGGGCGTGAGCGCGGCGGCGCTCTCCGACGGCGATTTGATGGCGATGTCGTCCTCGCTGCTCGGCCCGGACGACGTCGCGCTGGGGATCTCGCACACCGGCGCGAGCCGCGACGTGACCGACGCGCTCGGCCGCGCGCGGGCGCACGGCGCGACGACGATCGGGATCACGCACCGGCCGTCCTCGCCGATCACGAAGGTCTCCGACATCGTGCTGGTCACCGCGGCGCAGCAGACGGCGTTCCGCAGCGACGCGAGCTCGAGCCGGATCGCGCAGCTCACGATCATCGACGTGCTCTACGTCGGCGTCGCGCACGTGAACCACGACCGCTCGCTGAGCATGATCGAGCGCACGCGCGAAGCGACCGCCGCGAAGCGCTATCACTAAGGCTCGCGTCTCCGGCCGGCGCGCGGGCCAGCGGTTCGACGCGGAGCACCACGTGACGACCGAGGCGCTGCTCTTCCTCGGCGAGCTCGATCCCGAGGCGATCGGCCCGTCGCTCGAGCACGCGACGCACTACGAGCCGACCCCCGTGGGTCAAGCGGAAGCGCTGCTCGACGCATCGCCGCTCGCACCGGAGCGCGCGACGTTCGTCGACCTGGGCGCCGGGATGGGGCGGGTGGTGATGCTCGCGGCGCGGCGCCCGTTCCGCGCCGTGATCGGCGTGGAGATCTCGCCGGCGCTAGTCGAGATCGCGCGCGAGAACCTGTCGACGTTGCACGACCCGAACCGCACGGTGCGTGACGTGAAGATCGTCCGCGCCGATGCCGCCGAGTACGCGTTCCCACGCGGCGACCTGGTCGTCTTCATGTACAACCCGTTCCACGGCCCCGTGCTCGACGCAGTGCTCGCGAAGCTGTGCGCGCTCGCGGATCGCGACGTCGTGCTGCTGTACCACACGCCCGTCGACCGTGCCGCGATCGACGCGACGAAGGCGTTCGAGACGATTGCGGACCTCGGGTTCGGCTCGGCCTACCGCCTGCGGCGCTGAGTCAGTCCGGCTCGCGAACGCCGACCTCGTCCAAGTGCCGCAACAGGTCTTCGTACACGCGGTAGGCGCCGCCGCTCTGCAGCTCGTCGTATCCGTAACCGCCCGACAACAGCCCGACGCCGAGCGCGCCGGCGCGCCGCGCCGCGAGCAAATCCCAGACCGAGTCGCCGACGACGATGCTGTGCTCGATCGCGACGCCGAGCCTCTCGGCGGCGCGAACAAACAGATCCGGATCCGGCTTCGCGTGCACGACTTCGTCGCGCGTCACCACCGGCACGTCCGGCGGGATGTCGAGGAGCGCCACGGTGCGGTTCGCGACGTCGCCGCCGCCGCTCGTCGCGATCGCCCACGGCGTCCGCAGCTCGGTGAGCGCCGCGAGCAGCTCGCGCGCGCCCGGGAGCGCGACGACCCCCTCGAAGCGCGCCGCGTACGCCTCGGCGTGCTTCCGGCGCAGCTCGAACGCGGTCTCGGGATCCAGCTCGCGCCCCAGCTCGCGCATCAGGCCGCGGACGAAGAGGCCGCCGCTTATCCCGATCTTGCGGTGGATCCGCCAGATCGAGAGCGGGATGCCGC
>DATHLL010000530.1:0-7150 GCA_035488195.1 Candidatus Elarobacter sp.
TCTAGCGGGAGGCGCGCAGGGTTGTCGGCCGCGGCGTTGTACGCTGCGCGCATGCCCGTCAAGCTGACCGTCGTCTACGACAACCCGACCGATCCCGCGGCGTTCGAGGAGCACTACAAAAGCGTGCACATCCCGCTCGCGCAGAAGATCCCGAACGTCCGCCGCGCCGAGCTCGCCAAAGTCTTCCCGAAAGAAGACGGCAGCCCGACGCCCGCCTACCGCACCGCCGACCTCTATTTCGACAGCTACGAAGACGCCTGCGCCGCCGTCGCGACGCCCGACGGCCAGGCGGCGATCAAGGACGCCGTGGGACTCGGAACCGGCGGCGTGCGCTTCTTGCTGAGCGACATCGAGTACTCGTCGTAATCGCTGATCGAGCACCGCAATCAAAAAGGCCCGCTCTTTCGAGCGGGCCTTTGCGTTTGCCCTACAGGTCTTCGGGGTTGATGCCCTTGGGCTTGTATTGGGTGCGGACGCCCGGGGGTCCCACGGTCGCATCCGGTTCGTACTCGCCTTCGTATTGGACCGTGTTCTCGGCCATGCGCTGGCGCTCGTACGGGCCGAGGACGCGGCGGTCCATCTCCTGGCCGTTCGGCGCGATCACTTCGCCGCCGCCGTAGGGCGACAGACCGTCGTCCACCGTCGGGTTGAAGTCGAGGAAGACGTTCTTCGGACGGCCCTCCTCGTCGAGATCCTGACCTTCGGGCTCGATCTGGAGATTGCGGTACCGCGACATCCCCGTGCCGGCCGGGATCAGCTTCCCGATGATCACGTTCTCCTTGAGACCGAGCAGCGGGTCGTGCTTGCCCTTGATCGCAGCGTCGGTGAGGACGCGCGTGGTCTCCTGGAACGACGCCGCCGAGAGGAACGACTCCGTCGCGAGCGACGCCTTCGTCACGCCGAGCAGCACCGGGGTGCCCTCCGCGATCTTGCCGCCGCCGTCGCTCTTGAGCTTCTCGTTCTCCTCCGCGAACACCGCGGCTTCGACGAGCTGGCCCGGGAGCATCCGCGTGTCGCCGCCGTCGACGATCTTCACCTTGCGAAGCATCGAGCGAACGATGACTTCGATGTGCTTGTCGTTGATGTCGACGCCCTGCGAGCGGTAGACCTTCTGCACTTCCTGGACCAGGTAGTTCTGCAGCGCGGTCTCGCCCTTGATGCGCAGGATGTCGTGCGGGTTCAGCGAGCCTTCCGCGACCGGCTGGCCGGCCTCGACGCGCTGCCCTTCGACCACGCTCAGGTGCGTGTTCGCCGGGACGTCGACCTCGTGCTCGACGCCTTCGTCGTCGACGACGTAGACGACGCGCTTGCCCTTCTCCTCGCCGAAGCGGATCTGGCCGGAGAACTCCACCACCGGCGCCTCGCCCTTCGGCTTGCGCGCCTCGAAGATCTCCTCGACGCGCGGGAGACCGGTGATGATGTCTTCCTGCGCGACGCCGCCGGTGTGGAACGTGCGCAGCGTGAGCTGCGTGCCGGGCTCGCCGATCGACTGCGCCGCGATGATCCCCACCGCTTCGCCGATGTCGACCTTCAGGCCGGTGGCGAGATTGCGGCCGTAGCACATCGCGCAGACGCCGTACTTCGCCTGGCACGCCAGGGTCGAACGGATCTTCACGGTCGTGATGCCGGCGGCGATGATCGCCTTGGCCTTCTCCTCGTCGATCTCTTCGTCGCGCTTCACCAGCTTGTCGCGCGAGTTCTCCGGGTTGCGGATGTCCTCGGCGGCGCGCCGGCCGACGATGCGGTCGATCAGCGGCTCGATCGTCTCCTTGCCGACGGTGATGTCGGAGACGGTGATGCCGTTGGCCGTGCCGCAGTCTTCCTCGCGGATGATCACGTCCTGCGCGACGTCGACCAGACGGCGCGTCAGGTAGCCCGAGTCGGCCGTGCGCAGCGCGGTGTCGGCGAGACCCTTGCGCGCGCCGTGCGTCGAGATGAAGTACTCGAGGACGGTGAGGCCTTCTTTGAGCGAGGCCTTGACCGGGATCTCGAGGATCCGGCCCGACGGGTCGGACATCAGCCCGCGCATGCCGCCGAGCTGCTTGACCTGCGCGATCGAGCCGCGCGCGCCGGAGGTCGCCATCATGAACACCGGGTTGAGCGGGTTCTGCGCGGCCTGCATCGCGACGGTGACGTCGTCACCGGCCTTCTGCCAGATCTCGATGGTCTTGTTGTAGCGCTCGTCGTCCGAGATGAAGCCCTGGTCGTACAGACCGTGCAGCTCGTCGACCTCGCCCTGCGCCTTGTCGAGCAGGTCGTGCTTCGACTGCGGCACGATGATGTCGTTGATCGACACCGTCGTCCCGGACTGCGTCGCGTAGCGGAACCCGAGCGTCTTGATCGCGTCGAGGAACTCCGCGGTCGCGGCGTTGCCGTACTTGCGGTAGCACTCGGTGATCAGCCGCTTGAGCGCCGTCTTGTCGAGGATGTGGTTGAGGTACGGGTACTCCCACTCAGCCGGGAAGGCTTCGTTCAGGATCACGCGGCCGACCGTCGTCTTCACGCGCTTGCCGTTGAAGCGGACCTCGATCCACTCGTGCAGCCCGATCAAACGGTGTTCGTACGCGATGATCGCTTCCTGGCCGTCCTTGAACGCCGGCAGCATCGCCGAGCCGTCCTCGTTCCGGCGCGTCGCGCCGTTGCGGTAGACGGGCGAAGAGTACAGCGCGTCGTCCGAGAGCGCGGCCTTCGCCGGCCCGCGGTACTCGTCGGGCTGGAACGTGAGCCAGTACAGACCGAGGACCATGTCCTGGGTCGGGATCGACACCGGGTTCCCGAACGAGGGCTGCAGGATGTTGTTCGACGAGAGCATCAGGATCCGCGCCTCCGCCTGCGCGCCGGCGCTCAGCGGAAGATGCACGGCCATCTGGTCGCCGTCGAAGTCGGCGTTGTACGGCGTGCAGACCAGCGGGTGCAGATGGATCGCCTTGCCTTCGACCAGCACCGGCTCGAAGGCCTGAATGCCGAGGCGGTGCAGCGTCGGGGCGCGGTTCAGCAGCACCGGGTGCTCGCGGATCACCTCGTCGAGGACGTCCCACACTTCCGGGCGGACGCGCTCGACCATGCGCTTCGCGGACTTGATGTTGTGCGCCTGACCGCGGTCGACGAGCTTCTTCATCACGAACGGCTTGAAGAGCTCGAGCGCCATCTCTTTGGGCAGCCCGCACTGGTGCAGCTTGAGGTTCGGGCCGACGACGATGACCGAACGGCCCGAGTAGTCGACGCGCTTGCCGAGCAGGTTCTGGCGGAACCGGCCCTGCTTGCCCTTGAGGATGTCGGAAAGACTCTTCAGCGGGCGGTTGTTGGGCCCGGTGACGGGGCGGCCGCGGCGGCCGTTGTCGATGAGCGCGTCGACCGCTTCCTGCAGCATGCGCTTCTCGTTCTTGATGATGATCTCGGGCGCGCTCAGCTCCAGCAGCCGCTTGAGGCGGTTGTTGCGGTTGATCACGCGGCGGTAGAGATCGTTCAGGTCGGACGTGGCGAAGCGGCCGCCGTCGAGCTGCACCATCGGGCGCAGCTCCGGCGCGATCACCGGCACCGCGGAGAGGATCATCCACTCCGGCTTGTTGCCGCTGGCGAGGAACGCTTCGACGACCTCGAGCCGCTTGATCGCCTTGATGCGCTTCTGGCCCGAGGTCTCTTTGAATTCGCGGCGCAGATCTTCTTGGAGCTTGCGCAGGTTCAGGTCGCGCAGCAGCTCGCGGATCGCTTCGGCGCCCATCCCGGCCTTGAAGCGCGTGCCGTACTTCTCACGGCTCTCGCGGTACTTCTGCTCGGTGAGGATCTCGCGCTTCGTCAGCGTCGTGTCGCCGGGATCGGTGACGACGTACGCCGCGAAGTAGATCACCTTTTCGAGCTGGCGCGGCGACATGTCGAGCAGGATGCCGATGCGCGAGGGCACGCCCTTGAAGTACCAGATGTGCGTGACGGGCGTGGCGAGCTCGATGTGGCCCATCCGCTCGCGGCGCACCTTGGCGCGCGTGATCTCGACGCCGCAGCGGTCGCAGATCATCCCCTTGAAGCGGATGCGCTTGTACTTGCCGCAGTGGCATTCCCAGTCTTTGGTCGGGCCGAAGATCTTCTCGCAGAAGAGGCCGTCGCGTTCCGGCTTGAGGGTCCGGTAGTTGATCGTCTCAGGCTTTTTGACTTCGCCGAAAGACCATGCGCGAATTTGCTCGGGCGAGGCGAGCCCGATCCGCATCGCGTCGAAGTTGTTGACGTCGAGGAGGTTCATCGATTCCTTTGCTCAGCGCGTCGGCGAGACAGAGGCGGCCGAGGTGACGTCGAGAGATCGGTGCGGCTGGGACTCAGTTGTTCACCGCGTCCTTCGACAAGCTCAGGATGACAGTGTCACACAACAGAAAGAGACCCCAGGAGGCGCCGGTCCGACGTTCCTTGGGTCCGCGTTATCGGCCGAAGGGCATAGGCAGGTATTGTAGCAGAGAGGGGCCCGAAACTCAAGGCGGTAGGTAGGGACTCGATGCTCGCTCGCTTCTTCCGCCGCGCGGCGTTCGGCGTGCTCGCCCTCGTCGCCCTGGTCGCCTTGCTCGTCCTGGCCTATCTCGGCCGGGTCGCCCTCGCGACGCGGACGGGGGTCGCGGGGATCGAGGGGACCCGCACGGGCGTCCCCGTCGAGGGACCGGTCACCATCGCCCGCGATGCGCGCGGGGTGCCGCACGTCCGGGCCGGGTCGGTCCACGACCTGTTCGTCGCGGAAGGCTACGCGATGGGGTCGGACCGGCTCTTCCAGATGGACGTCACCCGCCGGTTCGTCGACGGGCGGCTTGCGGAGCTGCTGGGCAACCCGGTCGTCCGCGTCGACCGGCGGATGCGGCGTTTCGGCATCCGCGACCTCGCCGCCCGGACCTACGCCGCCTGCAGCCCGGACGAGCGGGCCAGCCTGCAGGCGTTCGCCGACGGGATCAACGCCGCGGCCGCCCGCGAGCCGCTGCCGCCCGAGTACGCTGCGCTCTTCGCCGGCTTCGAGACGTGGCGGCCGGAGGACGCGCTCGCGGTCGGCTTCGCGACGGTGCTCGACCTGGACGACCGCCCGGACGACGTCGTGATCCGCGACCGGGTTCGCCGGGTGCTCGGGCCCGAGGGGACCGACGCGCTTTACCCGGTGACCGATCCGCGCTACGACGTCCCGACGAACGGCAGCCGGCCGGGCGCGATCGCGACGCTGCCGCCGCTCCCCGCGGCGAGCGACCCGGAGCGCGAGGACGCGGCGCTCGGGCCGGCGGCGGAACGGGCGCCGATCGGCAGCAACGGCTGGGTCGCGGGCGCGGACCGCACCGCGAGCGGGCGCGCGATGCTCGCCAACGATCCGCACCTCGACATCGCCATCCCCGGGATCTGGTACCTCTTCGAGGGCAGCGCGCCGGGCGTCCACGTCGCGGGCGCGGCGCTCGCCGGGACGCCGGGCGTCACGCTCGGGCACAACGAGCACCTCGCGTGGGGCGTCACCGCCGGCGAGACCGCCGCGATGCGCGTCGTCAAGGAGAACGCGCTCGGCGATCAGTTCCGCGAGAACGGCCGCTGGGTGCACGCCCGCCACCGCCACGAGACGATCACCGTGCGCTTCGGCGGCACCGTCGACGCGGACGTCCTCGAAACCGCGCACGGCGTCGTCATCGCGCGCAGTCCCGACGGGCGCGACGCGTATCTGATGCAGTGGCGGCTGCGCGATCGTCCGGTCTCGACGCTCGCGCCGTTCTTCGCGCTGTTGCGCGCGCGCAGCGCGGCCGACGGCGTCGCCGCGATGCGCGCACTCCCGGAGCCGGCGCTGAACGTGCTCTTCGCCGACGACGCGGGGTGCGTCGCGTATCATCTCGCCGGCGGCGTCCCGCTCGATCCGACCTGGGGCCGCTGGGCGAGCGACGAGACGGCGCCCGCGCCCGCGTACCTCGGCTACGACGCTTCGCCGCACGTCGATCCGTCGCGCGGCGCGATCGTCGTCACCGGCAACAACCGTCCCGACGGCGCGGGCCCGCGGCTGGCGCCGTTCTGGCCGCCGCCGTATCGCGCGTACGAAGTCCGCCGTGCGCTGCTCGCCGCGGCCGGATCGCATGGGAAGCTCTCGCGCGACGCGTTCGAGATCCCGCAGCGCGACCTGAGTTCGCCCGCCGAACGCGAGTTCGCGAGCATCGTGCTCGCCGCGGCGGCGCGCGCGCACGCCGGCGCGGACGCATCGCTCGCGCCGGTGCTCGACGCGCTCCGCTCGTTCGACGGAACGCTCGCACCGGACTCGCGCGGCGCGAGCGCGGTCGTCGCCTTGCGGCTCGACATGCTGTCCGCGCTCGCCTCCGCACATCTGCCGCCCGACCTTGCACGCGTGTATCCGCCGACGAGCCCCGGCTTCGAGGTCGTGCTGCGCGCGCTGCGCGAGCGCCCGCGCGGCTGGGTCCCTGGCGACGACTACGACCGGTTCGTCACCGCGTCGCTGCGCCGCGTCGCGAAGCGCTTCGGCAGCGCGGTCCCCGAATTCGGCACGTACGCCGCGCAGCCGCTCGAGCATCCGCTCGCGCCGTTCGGCTTGCGGGCGTGGAACGGTACGACGTTCCCCGGGCACGGCGGGAGCTTCGCGCCCGCGGTGCAGTGGAACGGACACTCGCAGTCGTTCCGCGCGATCTGGATCGCCGGCGACTGGGATCGCGGCACGATCGACATCCCGGCCGGGGAGTCGGGCGAGCCCGGATCACCGCACTACGCCGATCTCGCCGGCGACTGGATGCATTTCGCTCGCACGCCGCTCCCGTTCTCCGACCAAGCCGTCCGCGCCGCGACCCGCGCGACCCTCACGCTGACGCGCTAAAATCGAGCCGCGTGCCGTGGCTAGCGGCGTTCCGCGGCGACGTACGCGTCGGCGGCGGGGACCAGCCGGTCGCGCAGCGCGACCGCGAAGCGCGCGCTCTCCATCCCACGCGCGACGAACGGCGCCGGCGCCGAGGCGTCGTGCGCGGCGACGAACGCCTGCAGCTCGTCGAGCGGCGCCGCGTCCCAGAAGATCCCCGGCGAGCCGGCGACCGCGAGCGCGCGCTCGAACTCCGAGCGGCTCGCGTTCAGCTCGTCGATGTGCGCCTTGTAGAACGCCCACACGTCGCGCGGATCGTTCGGCTCCATCGCGGTAATCAGCCGCATCCGCACGCCC
>DATHLL010000531.1:0-7264 GCA_035488195.1 Candidatus Elarobacter sp.
CGCACCGCGATCCGCCCGCGCGGCTCCGCGGCGAGCGCGCCCGGCGTCACGTCCACCTCGGCGCCGAACCGCCGCAGCACGTCGAGGAACGCCGTCCGCGTCGGGTTCAAGCCGACGCCGTCGACGACCGCCCGCGCGCCCGGCACCGCCGCCGCCGCGGCCAACAAAAACGCTGCACTCGACACGTCGCCAGGCACGTCGAAGTCGATCGCGCGCGGCACCTGCGGCCCGGCGACAACGATCGCGCCGTCATCCTGCTCGCACGCGACGCCGAACGCGCGGAACAGCCGCTCGGTGTGATCGCGCGTCGCGAGCTCGCCGCGCAGCCGCGTCACGCCGTGCGCGTTCAGCGCGGCGAACAGCACGGCCGACTTCACCTGCGCGCTCGGCACGACGATCTCGACCTCGGCGCCGCGCGCCGCGCCGTTCCCGTGCACGACGAACGGCGCGGTCCCGCCCGGCGCCAGCGCGATCTCCGCGCCGAACGCCGCGAGCGGCGCGGAGATCCGCCGCATCGGCCGCGCGCGCAGCGATCCGTCGCCGTCGAGCGTCACGGTGAGCGGTCGCGTCGCGAGCAGGCCGGCCAGCAGCCGGATCGTCGTCCCGCTGTTCCCGCAGTCGATCGGGTGCAAGGGCGCGGTCAGCGCGCCGCCCGAGCCGCGCACGAGCAGCGCGTCGCCTTCGTCCTCGATCGCCACGCCGAGCGCGCGCAGCGCGCGCTGCGTCGAGCGGACGTCCAGCCCGGCCGGCACCTTGCGCAGCCGCGAGTCGCCGCGCGCGAGCGCCGCGAGCAGCAGCGCGCGGTGCGCGATCGACTTGTCGCCGGGGACGGTGGCCGGAGCGGGCGTCGAGGTCATCTGCCGTCAGCTTCGGATACCGCGGCGGCGACACCGCCCGTGTCCGGGCGATTCCGGCCGGAGAACGAAGAAGGGCGCCGTCGCCGGCGCCCTTCGGATGCGAGTGCGGAAGAGGCGCGCTTACGCGGCGCTCGGTGAGGGGACCAGCGCGGGCGCCGCCTCGGGCGCGGACGCCGCGGCTGCGGCGCGCTTCCCGTGCGTCAGGTAGAGCGCTGCGCCGGTGAAGAGGTAGCCGCCGACGAGGTTGCCGATCGTGACCGGGATCTGGTTCCACATCCACCACTGCGCGAACGAGACTTTCGCACCGAGCAGCATCCCGGTCGGGATCGCGTACATGTTCACGACCGCGTGCTCGAAGCCGAGCGCGTAGAAGATGACGATCGGGAGCCAGCACGCCGCGATCTTGCCGAACGTCGAGCGCGACGAGGCGCCGAGGATGACGCCCAGGCACACTAGCCAGTTGCAGAGCATCGCCTTGACGAACACCGTGAGCAGCCCGGCCGCCCCGGCGTGCTCGTAGCCCGCGGTCTTCGCGGTCGCGACCAGCACGATCTTCTGCGCGAGACCGGTCTTGTCTTCGGCGTGGAACGACATCGTCAGCGCGAGCGCGAGCAGCACGCCGAACGCGACCGAGCCGAGGAGGTTCCCGACGAACACGTACGTCCAGTTCGCGAGCATCGCGCCGGCCGAGACGCGGCGCTCGTGCATCCCGAGCGGGATGATCCCGAACGCGCCCGTCACCAGCTCGAGCCCGAGCAGGACGATCATCGCGAGGCCGACCGGGAAGATCAACGCTCCCACGATCGGCATTCCGGTTTGAATCGCCGCGTACGTCGCGAAGGCGCTCGACACGGCGAGCAGCGCGCCGGCGAGCGCGCCGCGAATGATGAGGTCGATTGGCCGCAGCGCCGTCTTCTGCGTCGCGCTCTCGATGAGCGCAGTGATCAGTTCACCCGGCTTCAGCTGATCCATACAGGACTGGTATCGGTTCGCCGGCTTGCCACTTGAGCAAAGTTTCCGTATGGCGGGGAACCCGCGCTGCGCGACGCTATCTCGCTTTGGCGAGGTCTACGACCACGATCGCGCGCCGGTCGACGCCTTGCATCCGCTTCACGGTCGCGATCGCCGCGCCGACGGGGCTGCGCGGGTCGAGCATCTCGGTCACGGAGTAGCCGAACTGCTTCTTCGCCTGATCGTCGAGCGGCCCGCGCAGCATCCCGGGAACCGCGGAGTAGTTCTCGATCAGCGTGAACACCGGGCCGAGCGCGGCGCGCACCTGGCGCGGATCGGCGACGATCACGTAGACGGTGCGCGAACCGTCGGCGTTGTCGAGCTCGATCGCGTTCTCGACCCCGGCGTCGTTCGAGGAGCTCGTGCGGCTGCGGCGATCGTGCGAGGGGACGTAGTGCAGCCCGCGCGGCGGCCGGGCCTCGAGCGCGCGCACCCAGCCCGAGAGCTGCCGCACGGAGGCCGCGTTCTCGGCGATGACCTCGTTGCCGCGGAAGTCCGGCGGCAGGTCCGCGTGCGGATCGCTCGCGCGCATCGCGGCGAACATCTGCTTCGAGTTGATCGGCACGACCGTCGTGACGACGCTGCGCGGATAGAGCGGAAAGCCGCTCGGGTTGCGCACCGGTCCGCGGTGCGCGGGCGCCTCGGTCTTCGCCTGCCGACCGCCGCCGCCGCACGCGCTCAGAAGCGCGCCGGCGACGGCGGCGGCGAGGAGACTCGACGCGCGCGGGCGGCTCACGCCGCGGTCGTGCGCGCTCCCACGGCGTCCTTCGCGAGCGACGTCAGGCGGGCGAACGCCGCCGCGTCGTGGACCGCGAGATCGGCGAGCGCCTTGCGGTTGATCGCGACGCCGGACTTCTTGAGGCCGGCCATCAGCTTCGAGTACGTCAGCCCCTCGCGCCGAGCCGCGGCGTTGATGCGCGCGATCCAGAGCGAGCGGAAGTCGCGCTTGCGGACGCGCCGGTCGCGGAACGCGTAGTCCAGCGAGTGCAGCAGCGCCTCGTTCGCGACGCGGTAGTTGCGGCGGCGCGCGGCGCGGAAGCCCTTGACGAGCTTCATCACCTTGCGGCGGTGCTTGATCTTGTTGAGACCGCGCTTGATCCGAGCCATGTGTCAGTCTCTCCTCAGAGCAAATACGGGATCATCGGCGCGAAGCGCTTGAGATCGCCGCTGAAGGTGTGCTGGTCGCGGCGGAAGTTCCGCTTGCGCTTGCGCGACTTCTTGCTGAGGATGTGGCCGCAGCCGTCGAACTGGTGGCGGTGCATCACCTTGCCGGTGGCGGTCACCTTCACGCGCTTCGCGGTGCTGCGGTGCGTCTTGATCTTAGGCACTGGCTCCCCCGATGGGCTCCGCTACCGCGGCCGTGTCGCTCTGTTCTTCCGAAGCCGTCTCGTGCTCATCGTGATGATCGACGGTCTCGACTTCGTGGTGCGCCGTGTCCGTCTTGAGGTGGACGAACTTCGGCGGACCGAGCGGGGTGGCTCGCGGAGCGAGGATGAGAAACATGTTCTTGCCTTCGAGCTTCGCTTCGCGTTCGACCGTGGCGACGTTCTCCAGGTCTTTCGCGACGCGGTCGAGCAGCCGTTTCCCGAACGCGGTGTACGTGATCTCGCGTCCGCGGAACATGATCGTGACCTTGACCTTGCCGCCGTCGAGAAGAAGGCGCTCCGCCATTTTCGCTTTGACCTCGTAGTCGTGGACGTCGATCTTGGGACGCAGCTTGACCTCGCGCAACTCCCAGTTGCGCTGCTTCTTCCGCGCCTCTTTGTCTTTCTTCGACTGCTCGTACTTGAGACGGCCGTAATCGCCGATGCGGCAGACCGGAGGCATCGCCGTGGGTGAGACCTCGATGAGGTCGAGCCCCCGTGTCCTCGCCATGTTGAGCGCCTCCTCGGTCGGCAGGATGCCGAGCTGGCGGCCCTCGTCGTCGATGACGCGGACTTGGCGAATTCTGATCTGCTCGTTGACGCGAAGCGGTCGTGCTATGGCTGCTCTCCGGAAAGGACGCAAAAAAAGCGAAGACGCCGAAGCGGTCCCCGCTCTCGAGAATGCAACCGGATCGCCCGCAGGCATCCGGTGAGGACCTTGCGGCCCTGCTTCGGCCCGCGTACCGTACCACGCCCCCGGGTCGGGCGTCAAGGATCGCCCTCTGAGGTGTAAGTCGTGTAGGTGCGGCGAGCTTCGGCGTGTGCGGCAGACCGCTCGCTTAAACTGGCCCCGAGAGGTGCCGTCAGTGGCCGACGCCCATCGCGTGCTTTGCCTCGTCGAGGGTGCGGCGCGCGATGGGCCGGATCGCGTTCGCGCTCTCGATCAGCAGTGCATGCAGGTGGTCGGGGTTCGCGCGCAGCTCGGCGTAGCGGTGTTGGAGCGGCTCGAGCTCGGCGACGAGGGCGTCGGCGATCTCGCGCTTCAGCGCGCCGTAGCCTTTGCCGGCGAAGTGCGACTCCGCGTCCTCGCGTGACGTGCCGGTCGCGGCCATGTAGATGTTCAGCAGGTTCGTCACGCCGGGCCGCTCGGGATCGATGCGGATCTCGGTGCCGGAATCGGTCTTCGCCGACATCAGCTTCTTGCGGATCACGTCGGGCGGGTCGAGGACGCCGACGGCGTGGCCGGCCGCGGTCGTGCTCTTGCTCATCTTCTTGGTCGGATCGTCGAGGCCCATGATGCGCGCGCCGACCGCGGGGATGCGCGGCTCCGGCAGGACGAACGTCTCGCCGAACTGCGCGTTGAAACGCTGCGCGAGATCGCGCGTGAGCTCGACGTGCTGCTTCTGGTCGGCGCCGACGGGGACGAAGTTCGTGCGGTAGAGCAAGATGTCGGCCGCCATGAGCAGCGGATAGGTGAAGATCCCGACGCTGGACTGCTCGCGGCGCGTCCCCGACTTCTCCTTGTACTGCGTCATGCGGTTGAGCTGGCCCATCGAGGCGATGCAGTTCAGCAGCCACGCCAGCTCGGCGTGCTCGGCGACGTCGGACTGCACGAAGAGCGCCGAGCGCTGCGGATCGATTCCGGCGGCGAGCAGCGTCGCGGCGGTCTCGACGATCGCCTCGCGCAACGCGGCGGGGTTCTGCGGCAGCGTGATCGCGTGCAGATCGACCAGGCAGAAAATGTTGAAGTACTGGTCCTGCTCCGCCGCCCAGCGCCGCACCGCGCCGAAGTAGTTGCCGATGTGGATCGTCCCGGTCGGCTGAATCCCGGAGAAGACGACGGGCTTGGCGCTGGTCATGGGCTGGCGCGTCTTCCCGGTTCGGCGCGGTCTCTCCCGGCCTGTCGTGCGGAGAAACACCGGCCGGAATGGAGGAGCGCGCGACGTTCCGGCGGGAGTTCGCGCGTTCCCGATGCTGCTCACGCTCACGACGACCACCCCGCCCGCGCGCGATCTCGGCCACCTGCTGCGCAAGCACCCGGACCGGCTGCAGACGTTCGCGCTCGGCTTCGGGGCGGCGCACGTCTTCTATCCGGAGGCGAGCGACGAGCGCTGCACGGCGGCGCTGCTGCTCGACGTCGATCCGGTCGGCCTGGTCCGCGGGCGCCCGACCGCCACCGACGAGCGCGGCCTCGTCGACGCATACGTGAACGACCGGCCCTACGTCGCGTCGTCGTTCCTCAGCGTCGCGATCGCGCGCGTGCTCGGAAACGCGCTCGGCGGGCGCGCCGAACGCGCCGAGCTGGCCTCGGCGGAGCGCGCGCTCGAAGCACGCGTCACGCCGGTGCGCGCGCGCGCCGAGCTGGTGGAGAAGCTGTTCGCGCCGCTCGGCTACGAGGTGCGCGCCGAACCGGTCGCGGTCCCGGACGGGGCGCACGCCGGGCGCCACATGACGATCGCGCTGCGCGCGACGACGACGGTGCAGGGGCTGCTCTCGCACCTGTACGTGCTGATCCCGGTGCTCGACGCGGAGAAGCACTACTGGGTCGGTGAAGCGGAGGTCGAGAAGCTGTTCCGCCACGGCGGCGACTGGCTGGTCGCGCATCCCGAGCGCGAGCTGATCACGCGGCGGTACCTGTACCGCGCGCGGAAGCTTGTGCGCTCGGCGCTCGCGCGGCTCGCCGAGCTCGACGACGCGCCGGCGCCGGAAGGCGCCGACGATGCGGCGGAGACGCGCGAGGAGATCATCGTTGAGAAGCCGCTGCGGCTGCAAGACCGGCGGATCGCGGCGGTGATGGCGGCGCTGCGCGCCGCCGGCGCGCGGAGCGTCGCGGATCTCGGCTGCGGCGGCGGCGATCTGATCCTGGCGCTCGCGCGCGACGGGACGTTCGAGCGCGTCGCGGGCGCCGACGTCTCGGCGCGCGAGCTGGAACGTGCGAAGGAACGGCTCGACCGCGCGCTGATGCCGATCTCGCGGCGCGAGCGCTTCTCGCTGTTCCAGTCCTCGGTGCTGTACCGCGACGCGCGCGTCGCCGGTTTCGACGCCGCCGCGCTGCTCGAGGTGATCGAGCACCTCGAGCCCTCACGGCTCGGCGCGTTCGCGCGCGCGGTCTTCGGCGCGGCGCGCCCGCGCACGGTGATCGTGACGACGCCGAACCGCGAGTGGAACGCGACGATCCCCGCGCTCGCCGGCGGTGCGTTCCGCCACGCCGACCACCGGTTCGAGTGGACGCGCGAGGAGTTCCGCACGTGGGCCGCCGCGACGGCGAGCGCGTACGGCTACACGGTCACGTACGGCGACGTCGGCGACGCCGACGAGACGCACGGCGCGCCGACGCAGATGGCGGTGTTCGCGTGCAGTTGACGATCCCCGACTTCGCGCTGGTCGTGCTGATCGGCGCGACCGGCTCCGGCAAGTCGACGTTCGCCGCGCGGCATTTCCGCGAGACGGAGGTGCTCTCGTCGGACCGCTGCCGCGCGCTGGTCGCCGACGACGAGACCGACCAGGGCGCGACCAAGGACGCGTTCGACGTCCTCTACGCGATCGCGGAGAAGCGGCTCGCGGCGCGGCGGCTCACGGTGATCGACGCGACGAACCTGCGCCGCGACGACCGCGCGAAGGGGATCGCGCTCGCGCGCAAGTACCACGCGCTCCCGGTCGCGCTGGTGCTTGACGTGCCGGCCGAGACGGCGGTCGAGCGCAACCGCGCGCGGGCGAACCGGCAGTTCGGCGCGCGCGTCGTGCACGAGCACGTCCGGATGCTGCGCTCCTCGCTGCGCAACTTGCGCGGCGAAGGCTATCGCGTCGTCCACGTCCTGGACGGCCTGCAGAAGATCGAGGACTTTGCGATCGTCCGCGAGCCGCTCTACAACGACAAGCGCGGCGAGCGCGGACCGTTCGACGTGATCGGCGACGTCCACGGCTGCTACGCCGAGCTGACCGCGCTGCTCGACCGCCTCGGCTACGGGGAGACGCCGCTCGGCGGCGACGGTCGCACCGTGCGGCGCCATCCCGATGGCCGGCGCGCGATCT
>DATHLL010000532.1:0-6463 GCA_035488195.1 Candidatus Elarobacter sp.
GGCGTCGACCACCGCGATCTCGTGACCGGGCGTCGGCAACCCCATGGAGCCGGGACGCACCTCGCGACCCGGCAGGTTCGCAACGAGCAGCGTGTTCTCGGTCTGACCGTAACCGTCGAGGATCGTCAGGCCGAACGCCTCCTTCCAGCGCTCGATCACCTCCGGGTTCAGGGGTTCGCCGGCGCTCACGCAATGGCGCAGCTTCGGCAGCTTCCAGCGCGCGCCGAGATCCGGCAGCTTCGCCTCGAGCCGGTACTCCGTCGGCGCTTGGCACAGCACCGTCACGCCGAGGTCGCGGATCAAATCCAGCCGCTCCTCGGGGACGAACGCGCCTTCGTGCAGCACGATCGCCGCCTCGCACGACCACGGCCCGAGCAGCACGTTCCACAGCGACTTCGCCCAGCCGGTCCCCGCCGTGCACCACACCAGATCGTCGCGCTTCACGTCGAACCACACCGCGGCTTGCATCCGCTTCGCGTACGTGTAGGCGACGGTGTGCACGACCCCTTTCGGGTCCTTCGTCGTCCCGCTGGTGTAGACGATGTACGCCAAGTCGTCCGGGCTCGTCGGCTCGCCGTCCCACGGCCGCGCGCTCGCGACCAGCGGATCGGCGGCGGTCCAGCTCGCGCGCTCGCCGCCGACCAGCAGCCAGGTCTTCACCGTCTCGGCGTCGGGGCGCATCGCGTCGAACTCCGCCGCGTTGCTGGCGTGCGCGACGACGGCGATCGCGCCGCTGTGGTTCGCGCGGTACAGCAGATCCTTCGCGCGGAGCTGCTCCGCGCTCGGCACCGCCGCCGCGCCGATCCGCAGCAGCGCGGTCATGCAGAACAGCCAGTCCGGGATCTTCGGCAGCACGACGACGACGCGGTCGCCTTTCTTCACGCCGGCGTCGCGCAGCACCGCGGCCCAGCGCTTCGAGGCGTCGGCGATCTCGGCGAACGTGAAGTCGCGGCGGCCGCCGTTCGCGTCGACGAAGAGCAGCCCGCGCCGGTCGTCGCGCGCGAGCCGGTCGACGACGTCGCGCGCGAAATTGAAGCCGGCGGGGACGTCCCAGATGAGCGAGGCTGCGTCGGTCATCCCCGAGGATTCGCAGACCGGCCCGGCGCACCCGCCGGTATCATGGCACCGTTCGCCCGCTTCGACCCGGCCCGCATCCTCCGCGCCTCGCGGATCCGCATCGGGAAGGAGATCGAGGTGCGCGGCGTCCCCGCGATCCTGCTCGGCGCCGCGACGATCGTCGCCGTCGCGGGCGCCTCGCGCGCGATCCGCGCGACGGCACCCTCGCTCCCCGACGCGCTGCGCGAAGCGACGAAGCTGGTCGCCGCGCTGCGCGGCGACCGCGGCGACCAGCCTCGGCTCAGCGCCTAAGACGTTCCGGCGAGCTGCGAAGTCACCACGGCGCGGTAAGGCGCAGCACGACGCGCCGCGGCGCGTTCCACTGCGTCGTGTTGAAGCCGTTGTTCACCTTGATCAAGAACCGGTTGTCGAAGAGGTTCTCGACCGAGAGCGTGTAGCCGAGCCGCTTCGAGGCGCGGTCCGCCGCGCGCCCGAGCGACGCGTCGAGGATCCAGTGCGCGGGTAGCCGGCCTTCGCCGCTCTCGAACTCGGTCGGGAAGCCGGTCCCGTACTCGGCCTGCAGCGTCGCGAACGAGCGCAGACCCTCGCCGAACCGCCGCGTGTAGAACGCGTTCCCGGACCAGCGCTGGTCGTGGTCCTCGGGCTGCAGCGTCAGGTCGCCCGCCGCGTCCGGCGGGAACAGGAACGTCCCGCCCGAGACGCCGCCAGCCTCGGCGCGCTGGTACGTCAGCGAGACGCCGGAGTCGACGCGCGCGCTCGTCGCGTCGAGCCGCAGCTCGAGGCCGCGGTCGCGCCCGACCGCGTTGTTGAACACCGCGAAGAGCGGCGTGTTCGCGAGCTGCGTCGTGTCGAGCACGTTCACCGCGGTGCGGTCGAACGCGTTCAGGTAGCCGCGCAGCCCCGGGCGGAACGTGCGCGCGATCCCGACCTCGACGTACGTGTCGCGCTCCGGCTGCAGATCGTAGACCGGCGATGCGACCGACGAGGTCTGCGTCACCACCGCGTCGCGGCGCACGTCCTCGAGCGATGGCGCGGCGTAGAGCCGGCCGTAGTACGCGTGCAGCACCGTGCCGCGCGCGATCTCGTCGTTGATCTCGAGCCGCGGGCTGAGCTGCGAGCCGCCGGTGAAGCCGGTGCTGTGGTCGTAGCGCAGCCCGGCGTCGATCGCGAGCGCCCGCGTCGGCGTCCACTTGTCCGAGACGTACGCGCCGGTCTGCGTCCCCTTCGCCGCGACGTCGTCGACGAAGTCCGGCGAGCCGGCGATGCGGATCAGCGAGCTCGAGCGCAGGTCCGCCTGCTGCAGGTCGAGACCGATCTTCAGCGCGTGGCGGTCGCTGGCGCGGAACGCCGACGCGCGCAGCCCGGCGTACGAGACGACGCGGTCCTGGCGGAAACCGTTCTGCGGCGTCACGGTGCCGTCGTCGGCGGTCACGGTCGCGAGCAGATCGTTCGCGAGGTCGCCGTCGTACGCGACGCGGTTCCAGCGCATCCACGGCACGACGCGCACGTAGCCGTTCCCGTCCTTCGAGGTGTGCGTGAACGAGAGGCTCGCGAAGCGGTCGTACTCGCGCTGCACGTCGTCGGTCCCCGGCGCCGCGACGAACGGCGAGCTCGCCGCGAACGACGTGTTGATCGGGATCTGGAAGCTCGCGTACTGGTTCGAGAAGTCGGCCGCGAGCAGGTCGCGCTCGCCCATCGGCAGCGCGATCCGCAGGAACTGGTCGGCGCTCGACGAGGCGTCGTGCTGCGCGTCCTTCGCCGGCGTGTCGAGCCCGCGATTCGTGCGCTGCCCGTTGAGCGCGAGCGAGATCTGCGCGCGCCCGGCGGTGAGGCGCTGGACCAGCCGCGCGTCGGACGAGCCGAGCTCGCCGGCGCCGAGCGTCAGCGCGCCGCCGTTCCCGGTCTGCTCGGTCCCGCCGCTGACGACGTTCACGATCGCGCCTTGGCGCGAGCCGCCGAACTCGGCCGGGAACGCGCCGGTGAAGATCTCGACCGCCTGCGCGTTGCGCGGGTCGACGAGCTGCGCGAAGTTCGAGCTCGTCGACTGCGGGAGCGGCGCGCCGTCGAGCTCGTAGCTCAGGCCGTGGAAGCCGTGCGCGACCGGCTCGTCGTACGAGAACCGCACGACGCCGGGAACCTGCTCGACGATCGCGTCGAGCCGGTCGTTCCGCGGCAGCGCCGCCAGGCGGCGCGCGCCGTACGCGTTCTCCGAGACCGGCGTCCCGCGGACGCTGGTCGTGGTCGCGCCGGTCCGGCCGATGACAGGCGCGGCGAGCAGCGCGACGTCGACGACCGCGTCGGTCGCGACGTCGACGGTCGCCAGCGCGGCGCCGTCGGGGGTCGTCGCGCGCAACGTGTAGTGGCCGAACGGGACGCGCGCGAAGGCGAAGCGCCCGTCGGGGCCGGTGACGGCCGTCTGCGTGAGACGGTCGCCGGCGAGCGTCACGGTGACGCCGGGGAGCGGGCGGTGGTCGGACCGCGTCAGCGTCCCGCGCACGAGGCCGACGACGTCGGCGCGCGCGGGGGCGACGCTGGTGATGACCGCGATCCCGGCACTGGCCAGGACGGCCAGTGCGGTGCGAAAGCTCGACATGAGAGGACTCCGTGGACGGACGGTGATCGGACGCCCCGACCGTACCGGTCGAACGTCTACGATGCGTCTAGCGCGTGAAGAGCGCCTGAAGGCGCGGGCCGGGTGGGTCCGGCGCCGGCCGGACCTACGAAGTCCGATACGGAGGTGCGCGCGAGGGCCGGCGGCGCGCGAGGCGCACCCCGGCGAAGACGAGGACCGGCGCGCGGCGCGGCGTCCACGGCGCGTCGGCGCCGGGGACGAACAGGCGGAAGGCGGCGGTGAAGGCGACGACGAGGCGCCGCGCGAGCGCGACGGCGAAGCGCGCGGCGGCCGAGAGCGCGAGCGCGGTCAGCAGCGCGCCGCCGAGCAGCGCGGCGACGACGGCGAAGGCCGCGCCGCCGACGGGGACGCCGTCGGTCGCGAGGATCGCGGCGAGCGGGACGGCGCCGGCGAGGCCGAGGCCGGCGGTCAGCGGGGCGAGCCGCAGGCCCGCGATCAGGCGGGCCGCCTGGAGCAGGACGGCCGGCGCGCCGGTCCGCGCCCCGGCCAGCGCGACCAACGCGAAGAGGCAGAGCAGCGCCGCGACGGCCGCCGCGTAGACGATGCAGGGGCAGATCCCCTCGGCGTCCGGCGCGGCCGTGACCGGCATCCCGGCCATCGCGCCCATCGCGTGGTGGTGGACGGCGAGGACGACCCGGTGGCCGCAGAAGGCGCCGCCGGCCTGCGCGAACGCGGCGAGGCCGGTCGCGGCGAGACCCGCGACCGCGGCGAGCACCGCGAGCGCGGCGAACCGCGCGCGTCCGGTCAGCGGCATGTCTACGGTACGTTATCGGCGGCCGGGCGGTTTGCCTACGGCTTCCGTCGAGACGGCACTGCTGCGCTCCCGGCGGGTGCGGGGCGCCGCGGGGTCGTAGACGGGGCGCTCGTGATCGACCAGCAGATCGCCGCGATGCTGCGGCAGACGATGCCCGACGCCGAGGTCGGCGTCCGCGACATGACCGGCACCATGGACCATCTCGAGGTGTTCGTACGCTCGAAGGCGTTCGCGGGCGTCTCGCCGCTGGACCGGCACCGGATGGTCGAGCGGGCGCTCGCTCCGGCGCGCGCCGACGGGCGCATCCACGCGCTGCAGATCCACACCGCACTCCCCGAGGACACGCACTCCCATGGCTGACCTGCAAGACGAGATCAAGCGCGAGATCGCCGACAACACGATCCTCGTCTACGGCAAAGGGACCAAAGACGCGCCGCGCTGCGGCTTCACGCTGGAGACGATCCAGTTCTTCAACGCGTTCGGCTACCCGTTCGAGGTGGTCGACGTGCTCGAGAACATGCCGAAGCGCGAGGCGCTCGCGCAGCTCACCGACTGGCCGACGCTCCCGAAGGTCTTCATCGGCGGGCAGTTCTACGGCGACACCGACATCCTCGGGCCGATGGCGCAGAGCGGCGAGCTCGCGAAGCTGCTCGAGAAGACGTTCGAGGGCAAAGGCGTCACGCCGACCATCCAGCTTCGCTGACGCGCGTGCTGGAGCTCTATGCAGCGGGGAGCGAGGCCGAGTGGCTTCGCTCCTTTCGTTTCACGCTCGAGCTGCGCCCGCGGTTCTGCGAGACCGACGCGCTCGGGCACGTCAGCAACACCGTCTACACGGCGTACTGGGAGGCGGCGCGGCTGCGCTACTTCGAGTCGCTCGGCGAGGCCGACGACGCGCCGAAGCGGATCCTGGCGTTCAACCACATGGCGGTCGAGATCACGACGCGGATGATGCGGCCGTGCTTCTACGACGAGCCGCTCCTCGTCCACGCGCGGATCGCCGCGCTCGGCCGCACCAGCGCGACCTTCGAGCACGCGCTCACGCCGGCGGACCGCGGCGAGATCCGCGCGATCGCGCGGATCGCCGTCGTCTCCTCGGCCGACGACGAGCACCCCACGCCGTGGACGCCCGGCCAGCGCGCGAAGCTCTCGACGTACGAAGGCCGCACGCTGTAACAGCGCGCGGCTCCGCACCTACGCCTCCGCCCTGCTACGGGAGGTTCGGGTCACCGTACTGAACAGACGGTTCCTCCGGCGACCAATACTCGTAGCTGGTGCAGTTTCCGGAACCGTCGTCTTGAAAGCCGTGGCTGACCGATTTCAGCACGCTCGTGGGCGTCTGGATGAGCCACGACTCAGAACCCGTCGTCTCGTACGTCCGGTCTTGGGTTTCATCGTTCATCGTGCAGTCGCCCTCGGTGATCGTGCTGCCCGAGTAGTACGCTATGCAATACCCGTATGCGTCGCTTGCACAGCGCGGCGGCGCGGCATCGACAAAGCTACCCAACGGCTGTCGCCGGACTGACTCTTCGTCGTCCCCGAAATCCGCGATGACGCCGTCGAACGATTCGTACACAGCACCGTTAGGGTTGAAGTCGGCCGATGCGGCGCCGAAGTCAGGATATGCATCCGGCCCCACGTACCACCTCGAAGAGTCGGTCGAATAGGCCAGCGTGCAAAGGGAGTTGTTGCATCCGGCTTGCCAGTTTCCATAGGTCAGCTCGTTCCAATGGACGCCGTCCTTGCCGTATCCGTTGTCCGTGACGCCGAAGTAGGAGTAGTCCGTCGTATCGCCTTCGTTTTGGGCGATCGATGTCACTTTCGACACGGAACACACCGTGCACGGCGTCGGGACACCGGCCCCGTCGGTGCCCGGATGGTTGAAATCGCCGTAGGCGCTCGCAAAGACCCAGGCCGGATTTTGCTCGGTGACCGTCTCGGTATCGAGAAACGCATCGGACGGGTCATAGTTCGGAATGGTCCCGATGCTGACATAGAGGTAC
>DATHLL010000533.1:0-3712 GCA_035488195.1 Candidatus Elarobacter sp.
TTGGAAAAATCCGGTTCGGGAAGGTATCGTGAGCAATTGCGGCGACGCGCCGCCTACTCCGAGGGCAGGGAAAGGGACACACAAGCACATGAGCATTCTAGCCTGGTTGGTCGTCGGTCTGGTCGCGGGGTTCCTCGCGAAGTACGTCGTGCCGGGTGAAGGCCCGGGCGGGATCCTCGGCGACATCATCATCGGCATCATCGGCGCCTTCATCGGCGGTTGGATCTTCCACGCGTTCGGCGAGCCGGGCGTCAACGGCCTCACCGTCTGGAGCATCCTGGTCGCGTTCGTCGGCGCGGCGATCCTGCTGTTCATCATGCGCGCGATCTCCGGCCGCCGGGCCACGTACTGAGCCGTACCGAGGCGGTAGCCCGGCGCGCTCGCCCCTTACGGGGCGGGCGTTCCGGCTTTTGTCGGTAGGACCCGCCCTCTCCCTCGGGCAACCCCTCCCCTCGCGATGGCCTACATCATCACCGAACCGTGCATCGGCACCAAGGACAAGTCGTGCGTCGACGTCTGTCCGGTCGACTGCATCCACGGGAACGACGAAGACGAGATGCTCTTCATCGATCCGGAGGTGTGCATCGACTGCGGAGCATGCGTCTCGGCCTGCCCGGTGGAGGCCATCTACGCGGACTCCGACGTCCCCGAGAAGTGGAAGAACTACATCGAGATCAACGCGGAGTGGTACAAGAAATAGGATGAGGTAGGCTCGCGTGCGCCGCACGATCGCCCGCGAGCTGATGGACGAGCCGGTCGACGACGTCGACGAGCTCGCCGGAAATCTCCGCGACGTCGCGTTCGCGAACGCGCACCTCGGCGGCACCGCCCCGGTCGTGCGCGCGCTGCGCCGGCTCGGCGCGCGCACCCTCCTCGACGTCGGGAGCGGCGCCGCCGACGTCCCGCTCGCGATCGTGCGCGACGGCGAGCGCCGCGGCGTCCAACTGCGCGTGACCTGTCTGGACGTGAGCGAGCAGATGCTCGCGATCGCGCGCCGCGCGACGAGCGCGCACCCGGCGCTCGCGTTCGTGCGCGGCGACGGCGCCTCGCTGCCGTTCGCGGACGGCGCGTTCGACGCGGTGACCTGCACGCTGGCGCTCCACCATTTCGAGCCCGCCGCGGCGCGCGCGCTGCTGCGCGAGATGCGGCGGGTCGCGCGGATCGCGCCGGTGGTGTGCGACCTGCGCCGCAGCGCGGTCGCGTTCGCGGGCGCGTGGCTGTGGTCGCGCACCTCGCGTAACCGGCTCACCCGCCACGACGCACCGCTCTCGGTGCGCCGCGCCTACACGCCGCACGAGGCGCTCGCGCTCGCGCGCGAGGCGGGCTGGAAGGCGCCGCGCGTGCGGCGCGAACCGTTCTACCGCATGACGCTCACCGACGAAGCGGCGGTCACGGCGTGAGCGCGCTCGCGCCGGCCGAGCACGTCGTACCGGCGAGCGCGGCGGAACGGCCGCGCGACGACGTCGTGGTGGTCGGCGCCGGGCCGGCCGGGAGCGCGACGGCGCTGCTGCTCGCGCGCGCCGGCGTCGCGGTGCGGATCGTCGAGCGCACGCATTTCCCGCGGCGCAAGGTCTGCGGCGAGTACCTCAACGGCGGTGCCGTCCTGGCACTCGCGCGGCTCGGCCTGCGCGACGCCGTGCGCGCCGTCTCTTCGCCGCTCCGCGGCGCGCGGCTCGTCCCTGAAGACACCGATCCGGTCGAGCTCGAGTTTCCGCGGCTCGCGCTGGCGTGTCCGCGCGAGACGCTCGACGGGATCCTGCTCCGCGCGGCGCTCGAAGAAGGCGCGGTGCTGGAGTACGGGCGCGTCGAGGAGATCATCGTCGAGGACGGACAGTGCGTCGGCGTCACGGTGCGCGGCGACGACGGCGTCGTGCGCGACCGTCCGGCCGAGTACGTCGTCGGCGCCGACGGCGTCGGGTCGGTGCTCGCGCAGCGCGTGATGCTCGCGAAACCGCAGCGCCCACGCGCACGTTACGCCGTCGGTGGGCACTACGCGGGCTTCGGCGGCTTGGACGGGTTCGTCGAGATGTACGTCGGCGGCGGCGCGTACTTCGCGATCAACCCGCTCGGCGCCGATCGCGCGAACGTGATGGTCGTCGTGCCGAAGGACCGGCTGGCGCGCTGGTCGCGCGACGTCGACGCCGGGATCACCGGCGCGGCGGCGGAGCTCGGGCGCGGGATCCGCTCGTTCGAGGGCGTGACGCGGATCGGCCCGCGCGTCTCGTTCGGCCCGCTCGCGCACGACGTCACCGGCGTGCAGCAAGCCGGCGTGATCCTGGTCGGCGACGCCGCCGGATTCCTCGACCCGTTCACCGGGCAGGGCGTCTTCCTCGCGCTGACCGGCGCCGAGCACGCCGCCGCGGCGCTGATCGCGGCGCTCGGCGACCGCGCGCGCGAGCGCGAGGCGTTCGAGGAGTACGCGCGCTGGAGGGCGCGCGATCTGACCTGGCGGCGCGCGCTCTCGAAGGCGATCGCGCTGCTGATCGACGTCCCGTTCCTGGCGAACCGCGTCGCCGACCGGCTCGAGCGTTTCCCCGCCGCGCGCGCGGCGCTGATGGACGCGCTCAGCGGCGTCGGCCCGCCGCAGAGCGCGTTCCGCCCCGCGGTGCTGGGCAGGCTGATCGCGTGACGACGACGCGCAACACCGTCGAGATCGCGGCCTCGGCGGAGCGCATCTACGAGCTCGCCTCCGCGACGGAGCGCTGGCCGGAGATCCTCCCGCACTACCGCTACGTGCGCGTGCTGGAGCGGCACGGCGCGACGCGCGTCGTCGCGATGAGCGCGTGGCAAGACGTCTTCCCGCTGCGGTGGGTCGCCGAGCAGACGAACGATCCGCGCACGCCGCACATCGCGTTCCGCCACGTGCGCGGCTGGACGCGCGGGATGGACGTCGACTGGATCTTCGAGCCGACCGCGACCGGGACGCGCGTGACGATCGAGCACCGCCTGCGCTTTCTGTTCCCGGTCGCGGCCGAGTGGCTCGGGAAGCATCTCGTCTCGGACTACTTCATCCACGGCGTCGCGGCGAAGACGCTCGCGCGGATGAAGGCGCTCGCGGAGGGGCGCGCGTGAACGGCCGCGCGCACGCGCACCGCGTCGCGGTGACCGGGATCGGCGTCGTCACGCCGCTCGGGATCGGGATCGAGGCGTTCTGGAACGGCGTGCTCTCGGAGCGCGTCTCCGTCGGGCCGATCACGCGCTTCGACGCCTCGGGCTACCGCTCGCGGATCGCGGCGGAGATCGGCGACTTCGAGCCCGCGGAGTTCGTCGGGAAGAAGCGGATTCGCTGGACCGACCGCTTCTCGCAGCTCTCGATCGCGGCGGCGCGGCTCGCGCTCGACGACGCCGGCTATCACCCGAACGGCGCCTCCGACGACGTCGGCGTCTATCTCGGTTCGGCGCTCGGCGGGCTCGCGTTCGCCGACGAGCAGCACGACGTCTTCCGGCAGCGCGGGCTCGACGCGGTGAAGCCGCTGCTCGCGATCTCGGTGTTCGGCGGCGCGGCGACGTGCAACGTCGCGATCGAGTTCGATCTGCGCGGGCCGACGGTCGCGAACGGGAACTCGTGCGCCTCGGGCGCGGTCGCGATCGGCGATGCGTACCGGGCGATCGCGCGCGGCGACGTGCGCGCCGCGCTCGCCGGCGGCGTCGAGGCGCCGCTCTCGCCGCTCGTCTACGGCGCGTTCACGATCATCCACGCGATGTCGACGCG
>DATHLL010000534.1:0-2149 GCA_035488195.1 Candidatus Elarobacter sp.
ATCTACGCGCCGCGCTTCGCGCGCGGCTCGGCGCCGAAGCACTTCGAGATCGCGCGCCGCGGGATCGCCGAGCACCGGCGGCTCGCGATCGCATACGCGAACGAGGACGGCACCCTCACGCAGCGCACGATCCGCCCGCTCGGCCTCTATTTCTGGGGCAAGGTCTGGACGCTCGCCGCGTGGTGCGAGCTGCGCACCGACTTCCGCAGCTTTCGCCTCGACCGCATCACCGAACCGTCGCTCACCGAGCCGTTCACCGACGAGCCGGACAAGACGCTCGACGTCTTCCTCGCCCGAATGCGCGCCGAAGCGCGCCGCTAGGTACCTATGTGCGGGCCGCCGAGAAGCGCGCGATCTCGCGCTGGAACGCGATCGCGATGACGAGGAACGCGACGGCGACCAACGTCACCGTCCCGCTGTTCATCGGCAGCTGCGTGCGCGCGTCGGCGCCGTGCGGCACGAGATAGCGCGCGAGGAACCGCAGCACGAACGCCGCGAGCCAGATGCCGAAGGTGACCTTCGACCCGCGCGCCATGACGGCATTCGGGATGCCGGCCGGTGAGAAGCTGGTGTAGCGCACGATCAGTACACCGGTCACCACCCCGGCCACCGCGCCCGCCGCGACGGCGATCGCAAGCTGTCCCGAGCCGGCCGGATCGACAGTAAGCGTCGTCCAAATCAGCCATGCGGTCAGCACGACGACGAGTCCCGGGCGCAGCCACAACGTCGACGCTTTGATGACACGTGGTTTGAGCTCGCGCGCGGCGAACCGGAAGACGACGATCGCCGCCACGACCAGCGCGATCAGCGACTGGGTGACCAACGAGTTGTCCACTACGCGGCGCCGCCGAGGTACGCCGCGCGCACCGCCTCGCTCGCCGCCAACTCCGCAGCGGGTCCCGAGTGCGCGATGCGGCCGACTTCGAGGACATAGCCGCGCGCGGCGACCGCGAGCGCCTGGCGCGCGTTCTGCTCGATCAAGAGGATCGTCGTCCCGCGCGCGCTGATGTCGCGGATCACCTCGAAGATCGTCTGCACGAGCTTCGGCGAGAGCCCCAGCGACGGCTCGTCGAGCAGCAGCAGCTTCGGACGCGACATCAGCGCACGCGCGATCGCGAGCATCTGCTGCTCGCCGCCCGACATCGTCCCGCCCTTCTGGTCGTAGCGCTCCTTCAGCCGCGGGAAGATCGCGAGCACGCGCTCGAGGTCCTCGGCGATCTCGTGCTTCGCGCGGCGCGTGTACGCGCCGAGCTCGAGGTTCTCGCGCACCGTCATCCGCGGGAAGATCCGCCGGCCCTCCGGCGAGTGGCCGACCCCCGCGCGGACGATCTCGTTCGGCGCGAGCCGCGTGATCTCGCGCCCCGCGAAGCGGATCGTCCCGGCCGCGGGGCGCACCAGGCCGCTGATCGTCCGCAGCGTCGTCGTCTTCCCGGCGCCGTTGGCGCCGATCAGCGTGACGATCTCGCCCTCGGCGACGCTCAGCGAGACGTCCTCGAGCGCGGTGATCCGGCCGTAGCGCGCGACCAGCCCGCTCACCTCGAGCAGCGCCATCAGCTCGCCTCCGCCTCGGCGCCGAGGTACGCCTCGATCACGCGCGGGTCGTTGCGGATCTGTGCCGGGAGACCTTCGGCGATCTTCTCGCCGTGATCGAGGACCGTGATCCGCTCGCTGATCTCCATCACCAGCCCCATATCGTGCTCGATCAAGAACACCGTCACGCCGCGCTCGCGGATGCGGCGGATCAGATCGACCAGATCGCGCTTCTCGCTGGGGTTCATCCCGGCCGCCGGCTCGTCGAGCAGCAGCAGCTTCGGGTCCGAGGCGAGCGCGCGCGCGATCTCGAGCCGGCGCTGGAACCCGTAGGCGAGATTGCGCGCGTAGGTGTCGGCGAACTTCTCGAGGCCGACGAAGCGCAGCAGCTCCATCGCGCGCTCGTACGCGCGCTTCTCCTCACGCCGCTGGCTCGGCAGATGGGTCAGCGAGCCCACGATGTTCGCCCGCAGCCGCGCGTGCTCGCCGGTCATCACGTTCTCGAGCGCCGACATGAACGCGAAGAGGCGGATGTTCTGGAACGTCCGCGCAATCCCGAGCGAGGCGATCGCGCTGGTCGCCTTCCCGGTGACGTCGGTGCCGTCGAACGTGATCCGTC
>DATHLL010000535.1:0-3057 GCA_035488195.1 Candidatus Elarobacter sp.
CTACGTGCTGATCCCGCTCGTCGGCTGGTCCCGCGTCTACCTGCGCGCGCACACGCTGCTGCAGGTCGTCGCCGGGACGCTGCTCGCGCTCGGCACGACGCTGCTCTTCTTCCGCATCTTCCACGTGGTGTGAGCGCGGCCCGCGCCGGGCCGGCGCGGTCTACGTCGGGCCGGGGCTCGGCTGCGGCAGCGCGGACGGCGGCGGAGACGGCGTGGCGGCGCACGCAGCGTACGCGTCGGGGCGCAGCGCGGTCTGCGCGCACCAGTAGCCGCGCCAGTTCGACGGCGAGATCGCGCCTTTGAGACTCTCCGACGTATAGTAGCGAGCCCAGCGGTTCCGGACCGCGGGGTCGGTCGCAATCCGCGCGTGCAGCGCGTGCACGGCGGCACCACTGATCCCCTTCACGCCGTACGCCGCCGAGAAGCGGTACTCGCGCGCCCAGCGCGGAGCGGCGTGCGCGCCGCCGAGCGGGAGCACGTACGCGGTGAAGTCGGCGATGCCGTCCGGCCCGACCGTCGCGTCGAGATAGGCGGGATTGTTCGCGAACACCGGGCTGATCGAGGGGATCAGCAGCAGCGGGCTTCCGGCGCGCGTCACGCGCAGATCGTTCATGTGCACGTGGCCGACGAGGACGGTCCGGACCGCGGCGCGGTCGATCGACGCCGGCACGGCCGCGACGTTCGCCGGTCCGTACATCGTCACCGGCGGGCCGTACTGCGAGGCGTATGCGTCGATCCCGGCCGGGATGTGCGTCACGACCCAGCGCCTGCGCGCGGGGAGCGACGCGAGCGCGCCGGAGAACCACGCCTCCTCGGCGGCGGGCGGGTTCGTCGCGGTGCCGCACGCGTCGCGATAGCGCGCGGACCAGTAGACGCTGTTCGGAACGACGATCCCGATCCCGAGCCCGGTCGAGGCGACGTAGTGCCCGTTCGCGCCGAACTCCCGCAGGAAGCCGGGCGCGCGGCCGCCGCGCGTGACGAGCGGTCCCCATGCCGCCGCCATGTGCGCGAAGAACGGGCTGCGCGGAGCCGCTTCGTAGTCGCCGCAGTACGAGTCGTTGTTCCCGGCGGCCGGGACGAACTGCGCGTCCGGGTACATGGCCCGGAACTCGAGCGCCAAGAACGCGATCGTCCGGTCGACGAACCGCTCGTAGCCCGCCTCGCTCGTATCGTGCGTCGACGACTGGTACCGCTTGCGGAAGTCGTGCGCGAGGAAGTCGCCGGCGATCACGACGACGGCCGGCGCCGGCGTCGAGGCTTTCATCTCGTGCAGCGACGAGGCGAGCAGCGTGTAGTTGGTGTCCGCGCCGTACGCGCTCGGCGCAGCGCCGCGGTCCGGCGCGAAGATGCGCTGCCACTCCGTCGCGGGCGCCGCGGCCAGCTTCGGCACGAGCGCCGGATCGGCGAACGGGTCGAAATGCACGTCGCTCACGAGCAGCCAGTGCTGCGAAGCCGCCGCCGGAACCGCACCGGGCGCGGAGCCACCGAACACCATCAGCGCAGCCGCAACGACCGCAGCGAATCTCCACCGCATGGACATGCGTTCGGGAACCGCAGGGCGACTCACCCGTTACCCCGGGACGAGGGCGGCGACGCGGCCGGTGGTGTCGCCGGTCCAGCGGCGGACGGCGGACTCGAACGACGTGGCGTCGCCGTTCGTGTAGTAGGTCGTGCGCGCCGAGCCGGCGGGCAGGTGACGCGCGGCGACGAGGGCGGCGGTTGCGGCGGCTTGCGCGGCGGCGGGGTCGATGCGGGCGACGTGCGGGGCGAGGAGCTGCGCGAAGTGCGCGTCGAGCAGCGGGTAGTGCGTGCAGCCGTAGACGATCGCGCCGGTGTCGGGCGGGAGTTGCGCGACGATCTCGGCGACGGCGTCGCGCGCGGCGGGCGTCTCGGTCTCGCCGCGCTCGACGAGCGGGACCAGCTTCGGGGCGGCGATCTCGTGCACGGCGGCGTACGGCGCCGCGGCGCGGAGCGCGCGCGCGTAGGCGCCGCTGCGGACCGTCGCGGCGGTCGCGATCACCGCGATGCGGCGGTGCGGCGTGCCGGCGAACGACGCGCCGGCGGTCGCGATCAGATCGAGGACCGGCACGGCGATCTCGGGCCAGCCGAGGCGCTGCGCGACCGCGCAGCTCGTGTTGCAGGCGGTGATCACCGCGCCGACCCGCTGCTCGGCGAGCAGCGCGAGGTTGTGGCGCAGGTAACCGTGGATCTCGGCTTCGCTCTTGTCCCCGTACGGGTTGTGCGCGTGGTCCGCGAAGTAGACGACGTCCTGCGTGATCCCGGCGGCGCGCAGCGCGGCGAGGACGGTCAAGCCGCCCAGGCCCGAGTCGTAGAGCCCGAGCACGCCTACTGCTGGCTCACGGCGTTCGCGCTCGGCAGACCGGCGTAGGCCTTCACGCCGTTCGCGATCCCCTGCGCGACGCTCTGCAGGAACGAGGGCTGGCGCAGCAGCGCGACGTCGCCGGGGTTCGTCACGAACGCCGTCTCGATCAGCACGGCGGGCATCGTGGTGTGGCGCACGACGTAGAAGTTCTCGTGCCGCGTCCCGTCGTCCTGAGTCCCGGCGAGCGGGATCACCGCCTTCTCGAGCGCCTGCGCGAACGGCGCGTCCTGCGGCTTGTACCAGTAGAACGTCGTCCCGCGCGCGCTCTCGATCGGCGCGCTGTTGATGTGGATGCTGATGAAGAGCCGCGCGCCAGCGTTGTTCGCGACGTCGCAGCGCGTCTGCAGATAGGCGCGGTCGTCGGCGTTCGGCAGCCCGTCGGCGTGCATCTTCGCGAGGTTCTCCGAGCTGACCGGATCGACGTCGGTCTCGCGCGTCATCCGCACCGTCCATCCCTGCGCGACCAGCAGCGAGCGCAGCCGCGTCGCGATGTCCATCGTGAGGTTCTTCTCGACCAAGCCGTTGTGCGCGGTCCCGGTGTCGCCGCCGCCGTGGCCCGGATCGATCACGATCAGCTTGGAGTTGCGGTTCGGACCGAACTTCCAGGCCGGATTCGCCGCGTCGGACGGCGAGGCGAGCGGTTCGGGGCTCGCCGCGCTCGCGACGACCGGCGC
>DATHLL010000536.1:0-5680 GCA_035488195.1 Candidatus Elarobacter sp.
CGCGAACTCCGCGGGGCCGGCGTTGATCGCGAGCGCCGGCTGGAAGACGCGGCCGAGCTCGTCGGGATCGGCGTGGACGTGGATCAGCCGCTGCTTCGGGCGCGGCGCTTCGATCAGCGTGTAACCGCCGGTCGGCGTCTCGCTCAAGCGGCCGCCGGCGGCGAGGATCACGTCGGCGTCGCGCACGCGCGCGGCAAGCGCCGGATTCGGGCCGAGCCCGAGGTCGCCCGCATAGCGCGGATCGCGGTTGTCGAACAGCGCCTGCCGCCGGAACGAGCACGTCACCGGCAGCGCGTTCCGCGCCGCGAACCGCCGCATCGCCTCGCACGCCGCTTCGTCCCAGCCGCTCCCGCCGAGGATCGCGAGCGGCCGTTCCGCCTGCGCCAGCAGCGCTCGCATCCGCGCGAGATCGTCCGCGCCGAGATGCGCCGCCGTGCGCGCCGCCGCCGGAAGATCCTCCGCCTCGGCTTCCTCGCGCAGCACGTCCTCCGGCAGCGCGAGCACGACCGGACCCGGCCGTCCCGACATCGCGACGCGGAACGCGCGCGTGACGAGCTCCGGGATCCGGCGCGCGTCGTCGATCTCCGCCGCCCACTTCGCGAGCCCGCCGAACACCTGCGCGTAGTCGATCTCCTGGAACGCTTCGCGTCCGCGCATCCCGCGCGCGACCTGGCCGACGAAGAGGATCATCGGCGTCGAGTCCTGGCGCGCGACGTGCACGCCGATGCTCGCGTGCGTCGAGCCTGGCGCGCGCGTCACGAACGCGATCCCGGGCCGCCCGTCGAGCTTCCCGCGCGCCTCGGCCATGTGCGCGGCGGCCGCCTCGTGGCGGCACGCGATCACGCGGATCGCCGGACGGTCGTACAGCGCGTCGAGGACCGCGATGAAGCTCTCGCCGGGGACACAGAAGACGGTGTCGACGCCGTTCGCGGCCAGCGCGTCGACGACGATCGTTCCGCCGGTTCGCGGGGCCATCGGGCGGAAGTAGGGCGCAGGCGTCGCGGCGTCCTCCGCCGGGTACGAGCCGGACGATGTTCGTTTTCTTCAGCAACCGCGCCGGTTGCTTGGGGTCGCTGCTGATCTCGCTGGTGCTCACGCTCCTGTTGCTCGCGCTGATGCGCGGCTGCAACCACGCGTAGCGGGACGGCGTCTAGACTCGGATGGTCACCGGACAGCCGGGCATCTTCGCCCTGGGCGACGCGGCCCACGGATTCTTCGAGCTCACGCTGCGCGAGGGCGCCGACGCCCGCGCGGTCGTCACGGCGGTCGCCGACCTGCGCGCGCCGCACACGACCGTCGGCGGTGCGAACCTCGTCGTCGGCTTCCGCCCCGAGCTGTGGCGGATCGCCGCGCCCCAGGACGCGCCGCAGGACGTGCACGGGTTCGACGCGCCGGTCCGCGGGCGCGAGAGCTTCGAGATGCCGGCGACGCAGGCCGACCTGTGGATCTGGTACTCGGCGGCGGCGTACGACATCGTCTTCGACCTCGGGAAGATGACGCTCGAGGCGCTCGCGCCGCACGCGGAGCTGGCGCGCGAGTCGGTCGGCTGGTCGTACAAGCACTCGCGCGATCTGACCGGGTTCGAGGACGGGACCGAGAACCCGACGCTGATGGCGGCGCCGGAGATCGCGCTGATCGAGGACGGCCTTCCCGGCGCCGGCGGCAGCGTGCTGCTCTTCCAGGTCTGGCGGCACCGCCAGCGCGAGTGGACGCGGCTCGGCGAGCAGCGGCAAGAGAAGGTGATGGGTCGCACCAAGGCCGACAGCGTCGAGCTCGAAGGTCCCGCGATGCCGGCCGACTCGCACGTCTCGCGCACGAAGGTCTACGAAGACGGCGAAGAGCTCGACATCTTTCGGCGCAACGTGCCGTACGGGATCGTGAGCGATCACGGGACGCTCTTCATCGGGTTCAGCGCCGACCAGCGGCGGATGCACCGGATGCTGGAGCAGATGGCGGGGGCCGACGGCGGTCCGCGCGACGCGCTCACGTACTTCAGCACGCCGCTGACCGGTGCGTATTACTTCTGCCCGTCGGTGCAGTCGCTGCGCCGCTTCACCACCAAGACCGAGGAGGACGATACCTGATGGCTCAGGATCGCGTGCTCGAAGGGACCGTCGCGCTCGTCACCGGCGCGAGCTCGGGGATCGGGGAGGCGACGGCCGCGGTCTTGGCGGCGCACGGTGCGTCCGTCGTCGCCGTGGCGCGGCGGAAGGACCGTCTCGAGGCTTTGGTCTCGCGCGTCCGCGACGCCGGCGGCGAAGCGCACGCGGTCGAGGCCGACATCACGCGAGAAGATGCCGCGCGCGCGGCCGTTCAGGCGGCGGTCGAACGGTACGGGCGCCTCGACATCCTGATCAACAACGCGGGCCTCATGCTGCTGGGCCCGATCCCGGGCGCCGACGTCACCGAGTGGACGCGGATGATCGACATCAACGTGCGCGGGCTGATGTACTGCACCGCCGCGGCGCTGCCGCATCTCCAGCGCGCGGCGGAGGGCGAGCCGCGGCGCGTCGCCGACCTCGTCAACGTCAGCTCGGTCGCCGGCCGCACCGCCCGCGCGAACGCCGGCGCGTACAATGCGACGAAGTTCGCGGTCAACGCGTTCACCGAGGCGTTGCGCCAGGAAGTGACGGCGAAGTTCGTGCGCATCTCCGTGGTCGAGCCGGGGCTCACCGAGAGCGAGCTGCGGACGCACAACCGCCCGGAGATCCAAGAGATGCTCGCGCGCACCCGCAACATCCCGAATCCGTTGCAGGCGAACGACATCGCCGACGCGATCGCCTACGTCGTGACGCGCCCGCGCCACGTGGCGATCAACGAAGTGCTGGTGCGTCCGACCGAGCAAGTCAACTGAAGCCGGCGCCGGACGAGACGCTCGACGGCGAGCGGTGCCGGCTGCGGCCGTACCGGTTCACCGACGCCGCGGCGCTCGCCGCGCTCGCGAACGACCCGCTCGTCACGCGCTGGATGAACGCGGGCTTCCCGTATCCGTACACCGTCGAGGACGCGCGCGCGTGGCTGGCGATCGCGACCGCCGACGATCCGCCGAACCACTACGTGATCGAGGCGGACGGCGCGTTCGCCGGCGCGATCGGGATCATCCCGCAGAGCGGCGAGCACCGCGGCGTCGCGCTGTTCGGCTACTGGCTCGGGCGCCGCTACTGGGGCCGCGGCCTCGGGAGCGACGCGGCGCGGACGCTCGCGCGGTACGCGCTCCGCGAGCGCGGGTTCCGTCGCCTGGAGGCGAGCGTCTTCGCCCCGAACGCCGCCTCGGCGCGCGTGCTCGAGAACGCCGGGTTCACGCTCGAGGCGCGTAAGCGCGCCGGCTACGTCGACCGCGAGGGGAACGTCCTGGACGAGCTGGTCTACGCCCGGCTGGCGAGCGATCCCGACCCCTAGTGGATCCGCCTGACGGTGGATCCGTCGCGCTCGCGCAGGGTGAGCGCGGCGCGCCGGGAACGCGCCGCGGATGACGGCAGGACGGCTCGGCGGCAAGACGATCCTCATCAGCGGAGGCGCGAGCGGGATCGGTCTCGCGACGGCGCAGCGCGCGCTGGAGCTCGGCGCGCACGTCGCGATCGGCGACCTCGACGCGGCCGCCGGCGAGCGCGCCGCGCGCGAGACGCCGGGGCTGCACTTCGTCCGGCTCGACGTGACGAAGCCGGCGAGCTGGGACGCCGCGATCGACGACGTGCGCACGCGGTTCCGGCGCATCGACGGGGTCGTGAACAGCGCGGGCATCTTCCTGATCGGCGACGTCGAGCGGATCTCCGACGAGGACTGGCACCGCACGATGAGCGTGAACGTCGACGGCGTCTTCTACGGCTGCCGCGCCGCGGTGCGCGCGATGAAAGCGCACGGCGGCTCGATCGTGAACATGTCCTCGGTCAGCGGGATCGTCGGCGGCTACAACGTCATCGCGTACAACGCCTCGAAAGGCGCGGTGCGGATGCTGACCAAGTCGGTCGCGCTCCACTGCGCGCGCAAGAAGTACGGGATCCGCTGCAACTCGGTCCACCCGACCTTCGTCGACACGCCGATGTTCCGCGACACCGTCGAGCACGCGCGCGATCCCGAGCACATTCGCAACGCGCTGCTCGCACAGGTCCCGCTCGGGCGCCCCGCGCAGCCGCGCGAGATCGCCGACCTGATCGTCTATCTGCTCTCCGACGAGTCGGCGTTCGTCACCGGCGCGGAGCTCGTGATCGACGGCGGCCTCACCGCGCAGTGAGCTACTGCGCGGTGTAGACGTGCCGTCCGGGCGTCCACGCGCAGACGCTGCCGTCGCGCATCACGAACGACTCGCAGCCGTCGACCTCGGGGTTGAAGTCTTCGTTGTGCGCCTTGGTGCGCGGCCAGTCGACGTTGCCGTCCTGGCGCGCCGCGGCGCGCGCCTTGACGTACGAGAACTGCGGCGACTTGGTGAGCGCGTTGAGCTCGCGCGCCAGCGTCTGCGCCTGGGTCATGCGATCACAGCCGCTGCGCCTCTCGGCCGGTCCAGCGGTACAGCCCGTACGCGGTCGCGATGAAGGCCACGGCGGCGACCAGCATCCCCCACGTCGCGACGTACGCGTCGCCGATGAACGGCAGGCCGATCGGCGCGTCGCGCTTCGTCGCGACGATGATCCCCGAGTAGATCACGCCCCACAGGCTCTCGCCGACGATCAGCCCCGAGGCGAGCAGCACGCCGAGCCGCTTCGCAGCCTCCGGGTTCCGCTTCACCGACGTCCAGCGATCGTAGGCCTTGCCCGCGAACGCGCCGACCACGATCATCGCCGTCACCGACATCGGGAGATAGAGCGCCAGCGCGACGGCGAGCGGCGGAAACTGGTACCGCGACGTACGCCGCAGCACTTCGTCGACGATCACGATCGCGACGCCGAGCAGCGCGCCGATCCCGATCAAATTCCACGGGAGCTGCCCCGTGATCACGCCCTGCGAGAGCGCCGAGATCAGCGTCGCCTGCGGGGCGTTCAGCGGCTGCCCCGTGATGCCGTGGACCGGCGAGCCGGGGAAGCCGTACGCGGTGTTGAGCATGTTCAGGATCGGCGGGATCACGATCGCGCCGAACACCACGCCGTAGACGAGGGCGAGCTGCTGCCGCCACGGCGTCGCGCCGACGAGCTGCCCCGTCTTGAGGTCTTGCAGGTTGTCGTTCGAGATCGTCGCGACGTTCAGGATCACCGCCGTGACGAAGAGCGCGAACGCGACCAGCGCTTTCCCCGCCGTCGTGTCGGCCGGCCGCGCGACGATCAGCAGCAGCAGCGAGGCGCCCAGGACCGTCAGGATCGCGAGCCCGGAGACGGGAGAGTTCGACGACCCGACCAGACCGGCCATGTAGCCGCACACCGCCGCCACGATCAGCCCCGCGATGACGACGTACAGCAGCGCGCCGATGACGAGGCCGACGGCGCCGCTCATGAGCGGCGTCCCGTTCAAGAACAGCGCGAGCAACACCGCGAGCGGCACCAGGCAGACGACGATCGTGAGGACGACGGTGCCGAACGGGATGTCCTGCTCGGTGAGCGGCAGCGTCTCGCCGGCCCCGGCTCGCCGCGTGCGCGAGGCGCGCAGCGACGAGAGGACGCCGCGGACGACGGGCCCCGCGAGGCGCCCGAGCGACCACAGCGCCGCGACGCCGATCGCGCCCGCGCCGATGAAGCGCACCTCTTTGCGGAAC
>DATHLL010000537.1:0-10404 GCA_035488195.1 Candidatus Elarobacter sp.
GGTCTCGCACAACGCGAACCTCCTCACCGCCGACTCGCGCGAACAGCACGAGGAGCGCGTCCACGTGAACGTCGGCTCGAACGCCGTCGGCCGCTTCAGCTCGCTCCCGTACGCGCTGATCGGCAGCACGCATCTCGGCATGGTGACGCCGATCGACTGGAACGAGCTCGGCGTCGTCCACAACGGCTACTACACCGCGACGAACAGCGCCGAACGCCTCCGACAAGGCGACACGTTCCACCGCCTCGCCCACGAGCTGCAGGACCAGCGCTTCAGCGACGGACCGCGCTGAGCGCGTCGCCCCGATGAAGCGGCGTTACCGAGATCGAGTTGCATCCCGCGCCGCCGGACGCCCGCACGCGAACCCGAAGTCGTTCCGCGCGCAGATCATCGCGATGCTGGGCGACGGCAAACCGCGCGACGCGCAGACGATCCTCGACGAAGGCCTCGCGCGCGGCCTCTTCGCTCCCGCCACGACGAAACGCTCGGTTTACGAGAACCTGCTGCTCTACATCCACCAGGAAGCTGCCGGCGGCCACAAACCGGCGATCGTCGAAGACCCGGTCACCCGCAAGTTCCGCATCAACCGCCCCGTCGACGACTGGCCCGACGTGCCGCTCGCGCCGCACCCGCGCTACATCGACCAGCCCGCGCTCGATGCGATCGCCGCGCGCCTGCGCACCACCGCCGACGGCAACGACGCGACCGCCTTCGAGCAGGCCGTCTGCGATGCGTTCGCGCTCATCGGCTTCGTGACGCGCCACGTCGGAGGGATGTACGCACCCGACGGCATCCTCGACGCACCGCTCGGCCCGCTCGCGTACCGCGCGATCGTCGAGTGCAAGAGCGCGCCGCACGTGAAGTTCGTCTCGCAGCCGCGACCCGAGGATGCGGCGAAGTTCCGTACCGCGAACAACGCCGAGTTCGCCGTCCTCGTTGGCCCCGATTTTCACGCCGGCGAATCGTTCTCGCAAGAGATCCAGACGCACGCGATCTCGGTCTGGACCGTCGATGACCTCATCACCGCGCTGCGCATCGACGTCGACACGTACGAATGCCGTGCACTCTTCGCGCCCGGCTTCGTCTACGACCGCCTCGCCGACCTCGAGTGGAGCCGCACCCACGGCGACGAGAAGCGCTCCGCGGTGATCCGGCAGATCTTGCGCCGCGAAGGATACGCCGCGCAGTGCGAGCTCGTCGGCCACGTCGAGCCCTCCGACGCGCCCGTGCTCTCGCTCGATGCCGCGATGCTCCTCGTCGAGACGGCCCTTCGCCGCGAAGGCGCGGAAGCAGTCGCAACGCGGGAAGAGATACGCGCGGCGATGGATGACCTCACACGGTCGGGCGAAGCGATCCGGATCCCGGACCGCGACGGAATCGTCATCCGCCGCGGGTGAGCTACGATCCCGAGCCGAAGTGACTGCAACATTACCAGATTTTCTATTAGGCCGGGTGAGCTAATGAAGAACGCGTATATCTCTCTTTTCCTTGCTTCGTGCCTCGGTATGACGGCGGCTACGGCGGCTGCGCGGAGTCACGCATCCGCTGATCGCCCGCGGTTCACGAGCGAATCGTTGTCCGACTTTCAAGCTGCATTTGCGCACGGTAGCAGAAAGACGTTGGACCGCTTGCACAGCGACGCAACGAAATATCACGCATTTCGCTTCGTGCAGCGCGGGGCCGTGACGATCGGCATTGCGAAAAGCATCACCCTCGACTCGTCGGGCCAAATTCATATCGTAGGCGAGCCGGGCACCGTCACCTATGGTCGTGCGACGTCCGGCGCGGAATATTCGCACGTCCTCGTCCCGGTCGGCGTTACACCGCCTTAGCGAGCGATTCGGTCGCCGGAACATCACACGCCTCCGACGACCGAGCCACGCCCGCCCGAAGGCGGGCGATTCACTTGAATGCGAATTCGTTCAGCGCTTCCACGATTGCGGCGGTGAAGGCTTCGCCGCCGCCGTGGCCCGCGTCGTCGATCACCGATAGCTTGCTGGTGGCCCAGCTCTTGCTCAGGCGCCAGGCAGTCTCGAGGGGGCTGCTCACGTCGTATCGTCCATGGATCATCGCACCGGGTATGCCGTTGAGCAGTGCTGCGTCGCGGATTAGTTGGTCCTCGGCGAGGAACCCGGCATGCCTCCAGTAATGGGTGACCAATCGCGCGAACCTGAGCCGAAACGCCGGATCGTCGAAACGTGCGTTGCGTCTATGATTCGGATTCAGCGAGACGTGCGTATCTTCCCAATCACACCACGCCCTCGCCGCTTGCTCCTGGACGACCGGATCGCGGTCGAACAACATCGTCGCATACGCATCGACGATCGGCAGGTGCTTCAAAGCATCCGGCACCGCTGCGGCGAAGCGTTCCCACTCCTGTGGGAAGATCCGTCCGACATCGCGGGTCAGCCATCGGACTTCACGGCGCGACGTGGTGGTCACGAGCGCGAGCACCAGCGCTTTGACTCGTTCCGGATGCGCCTGCGCGTAGGCGAGCGCGAGGGTGGTCCCCCACGAGATGCCGAGAACCGTCCAGCGCTCGACCCCATGGTACCGGCGCAGCCGCTCGATGTCGGCGATGAGATGAGGCGTGGTATTCGTGGTCAGATCGGCATTTGGCTCGTCGGCCAACGGCCGGCTGCGCCCGCAGCCTCGCTGGTCGAACAGGATGATGCGGTACGCATCGGGATCGAAGAGACGGCGCTGGCTCGCCGTGCAGCCCGAACCCGGCCCGCCGTGCAAGTACAGCGCGGCTTGGCCGTCGGGATTACCGCAGCATTCCCAGTAGAGCCGATGACCATCAGGCACTTCGAGCATCCCGCTGTCATACGGCTCAATCTCCGGAAACCGGCCCTGCATGAACTCGGCGGTTCGCCGCCGGGCCACTGTTTTCTCGTGCGGGCGAAGGCACGTCGAACGCTCCCGGCCGCGGACTGTAGTGAACCCCGCGGTCCGCGACGAACGCTCGCCGCCTGATGTGGATCCCGTGCTCTGCTCACGACGAACTGCAAGGGTTGCCCTGGTTGCCGCGGCTGCTGGAGAAGGCGCGCCGCTTCGAGGCCGGGCGCACGGCCGGCGCCGATCTGATGAACGGCTACCTCTACGGTGACAACGACTTCATCGACGCGCAACTGCTCGCATTTCTCCGAACGTCCGACGAAGCGGTGAGCGAGATGGTGCGCGGCAATCCCGACGACGCCGACGTCGCCCGAATCCTCGTCGAGCGCAGCGGCCGGACGAAATCGGAACTGAGCGCCTTCGCGAAGCGGTTCCGCCTGCAGAACTTGGGCTTCGTCTTCACCGAAACGGACGAAGGCCGCCTGGGCAACGGCGTCCGCGCGAAGCTGATCCGCTTCATCTACAACCGCCTCATGATGCCGGTGCTCTATGCGAAGTTCGCCGCCGACGAGCGCAAGCGCGCTGCCGCTGCGTCGCGCCGATAGCGGCCGGGTACACCGTCCGCATGCGAGTACAGCTCGGCCAAGTCGGCCACTTCGGGCTCACCGTCAACGATCCGGACGCCGCCGCGCGCTGGTGGACGGAGCACTTCGATCTCGAGGAGATCTTCCGGTTCGAAGACGGCGTCGGCCTGAGCAACGACGCGATCACGATCGTTCTCCACAAAGGCAAACCCGACCCGAGCATCCTCGGCCACATGTCGTTCCACGTCGCCGACATGAAGACGCTGCGCGCCGCGCTGAAGGCGCTCCGCTACAGCGGCGTCGACCTCGAAGATCCCGGCGACGAGATCGGCCCGGAAGCCGAGGGCTCACCGCATCTCGGCCTCTGGTTCCACGACCCCGACGGCTACCGCGGGGAGCTCTCCGTCCAGAACGGCGCCGACGAAGCGAACGCGGGCGGGACGTGGGCGACGAGGGCCGCGTAGCATTCCGTGTAGCCATCTTTACGAAGCGCCACAGCGGATATTAGCTATGGATCCCGAAGAGAGCGATCCGGGACGCCTCGTTTGACAGGCGTTAGCCTCTTTGGTGTGTGGAGGTTGGGGTGGCATCTCGGGTGGAGAAGGCGCTTCAAGGCAGGATGCCTTGCACGGACGGCGCTTGCCGCTCGCGCGAACGGGCCATCGAGGCCGACGTGCTGGGCGCAGTTGCCGTTGCGGCGGCCGAGTTGCTCGACGCGCACGAATGGGCGCTCGTCCAAAGGCGCATCGGCGAGGTCTTTCGCGACTTGCGCGAACAGCGCGCACATCGCGAGACGGCGCGCGCGAACGCGGAGCTCGGCGCCGGCGCTCCGGCCTTGCTCACCGCCCATCAGGCGCGCGTCCTCCGGCTCGTCGCCGAAGGGAAGACGTACAAAGAGATCGGCGCCGCACTCGGGCGTTCCTGGCGCACCGTCAACAACACCGTCGAGAAGCTGCGCGTGAAATTCGAGGTCGCTTCGCGCGCCGAGCTCGTCGCCGAAGCGACGCGCCGCGGAGTGCTCGACGCGAACGAACGCGCGCGGCAATCCGCCGGCGCGTAGGCGATTTCTCATGCTTTACGAGAGGCGTCCACTGCGTCATCATCCGACCAACCGCACCTCGGTCTTTCGGAGAGCGCCGTGATTTCGTCTTCCCATCGTTCACGCGAGTCGTCGGCATCATCCGGATCGAGCGCGGGTCGCCGGATCGCACCCGCGGGCCACGCATGCGTGGTCCGTCCGCACCACGATCGGAGCGTTCCGGCGGCCCGCATCCGGACCATTCACCGTTGTGATCCGGCGCACGAGCGAAGCGTGACCGGCGCCACGGACGGTGGGGCTCCGGAACGGCGGCGCAACGTCCGATACCTCCCGGAGAGTACTGTTCTCCGGGTGAGGACGCGTGGTGTGGGCGATTTCGAGGTTGCCGGCTGACCATGCCGGTGCGTGATCGCGGGTCCCGATACGTCGCATCTTCGTTCGCGGAAAGGGACTATCGCCGAATGACTCCTCTCATCTCTCGCGTGCTGCGCGTCGCCGGTGCGTGCGCCATCGTCGCGTTGTCGATCTTCACGGCATCGTCGAAACCCGCAGAGGCCTGCTTCATGCGGAACATCCAAGTCGATGCGTGCACCCTCGTCTACAACCAGGTCTGCTCGTACAACTCCGACGGCACCGGCGGCTACTACATAGCTCACGCCGGCGTCATCTCGGTGTGCTAGGAGATACCGATGCTCGCCAAACTTCCCCGAATCGCCGCGGCGGCCGCATGCGTCGCCACGTCGGTCTTCTTCGCGGCGCCCAAGCCCGCCGAGGCGTGCTTCTTCTCCATGATACAGATCGACGACTGCAACTGGGTGAGCGACTATGTCTGCTCGTATCATAACGACGGTACGGGCGGCTACTATCTCGCTCGCAGCAGCATCGTGACGATCTGCTGAGGTATCGTCGTGCAACTGCATCCGCGGTTGGCGTTCGTAGCGGCGGCGGCATTCGTGCTGCCGCCGCTGGCCGCCGGCTCTCAAATCGCTTCACCAGTGCTCGCTCATCGGCTCGCGGCCGGCGAGCGCTTCGTCTACGATGCGAAGACGTCCATCACGAGCGCGCAGCTTCGGAGCAAGCGTCCCGGCCGCTACACGCTCGACGTCGACCCGCACGATCCGTCCCGGGCGCTCCTTCGCATCGAGCACGACGGGAAGCCCGGTTCGCCGATCGCAATCGCGATCAAGCCGGACGGAACGTGGTCGCGCGGCGACGGGCGCCCGGTCCCCGCGTTCGTCAGCTACGACCCCAGCCGCATGTGCAAGCACCCCGACGGTGACGTGCGCGTGGGCGAGTCGTGGGACTGTCGCGTGGACGGCGTCGTGCAATATCTCGGTTCGGCGCCGCCGGACACCGGCGACGTGCACGTGTCCGTCGTCAAGGTCGTACCACCCGGCACCGTCGAGCTGACGATCGCGTTCAAGGGTCAAGCGACGCGCACGTCGATGCTCGACGAAGCGACGCACAACGAAGTTCAGGTCGGGCAGCAGACGGTTCGCATGAGCGACGTGGTTTTCGATAACGGTATCGTGACGAGCGTCGCCGACCACAGCCAGATCGGGACGACGGTCGCCGGCTCCACGTCCGTGATCGACGTCGTCGCCACGAAGAGTCTCGTCGAGCACCGGCCGCACTAGCATGAACGCCGCGCGCGCTCTCCCGGCGGTAACGCTCGCGGCCATCCTGGCGGTCGCCGGCGGCGCGCCGGCGCGGGCGCAGAGCGAGAGCGCAGTCGTCGTGCACGTGCACGAAGCTGGCGGTGATGTCGCCGTGCGCGACGCGCTCGTCCGGATGGTGGGAACCTCGGCGCAGCACACGCACGTAGCGCGCACCGGGGACGGCGGCGACGCCGCGTTCGCCGGCGCACGCTGCGAGAGCGGTTTGCTGCTCGTCGAGGCGAAAGGCTACAAGCCGTTGCGCCGCCGCGTCTCGTGCGACGACGCGAGCGTGGTCATCGACGTAGCGCTCGAGCGTGAGCTTCCGATGATCGGAAGCACCCGCAGTGCGCCGTCGATCGCCAAGGCGACGATCGCGATCACTCCCGATTCGGCGGTCCGGCGCGTCACGCCGACTCTCGTGGAGGCCCTCGATCAGCTCGCGGGGCTCTCGGCTCGCGAGCAGGGGATCGGGTTCAGCGCCGGCGTCCGCGGCCAGGACGCCTCGATGACGGAGTACTCCTTGAACGGCGCGCCGATCGGTGCCGGGGCCGCGTCGCTCGCGATCAGCACCGATCTGCTCTCCAGCGCCTCGGTCGACGAGGCGAACGACGCGATCGCGCTCTTCTCCGCCTCCCCGACCGCGACGCCGCACTATTCCTCGGAATTCCGGCTCGGAAACTATCAGGACACGTTCCAGCGATATCAGGCGTCGGGCACCGTGCACGGCGACGGGTTGGGCTACGTGTTCGTTCACACCTCGCGCGGCTCGGCGAGCGCCCTGAACGGGTTGACGTATCTCGACGAGAGCGGCTTGGACTACGAGCACCACGGCCTGCGGCACACGACCGGGAACCTCGTCCGGTTGACCGACGCCGTCGGCGCCACCAGCGTCTCGCTGACGTCCTCCGTCTCGAACACGAGCGCGCAACTGATCCCGGCGTTCTCCAGCGGCGAGATGCCTTCGGGGCCCGGACCGGGGACCCACCAAGACCAGACCGCGTCGAACCCGGTGGTGTTCGTCTCCGCGCCGCTGCGCGCCGGCCAGCTTTCGCTGAGCGCCTCGCGCTGGAGCCTCCTCACGTGGAGCGACGATGCGTCACGTCTGGTCGCGCTCGCGCCCGCGCCGCAGACGGCGTTCGACCGGACGGCGGGAACCGACCTCACGATCTCGTTCGCCGCGGCACCGACTCGAAACCGCACCGTCAACGCCGGCTTCACCCGCACGACGTCGTCGCTGAGCGGCGTCTCGCGGGCCGTCGTGGCGGGCGCCGCGTTCGACGGCGCGTACGCGCTCGGGATGCGAACCACCGAGACGGCGATCGGCGAAACGTGGCGGGGAGATCCGCGCATGCCCTTCGACGTCACGCTCAAGCAGCGTTCGTCCGACCGGCTCGGCGGTGCGTTCGAGGTCGATGCGTCGGCTCAGTACGTCGCCTCGCCCTCGTTGCGGTTCCGGTATTCCGGCGCCGCAGGGACGAAGCTGGTCGATCTCGGCTCTCCGCAGAACGCCGGCGTGCTCGCCGACCCCGCGTCCGCGGAGTACGACTGCGCGAACGGCGCGGCGTTCGTGACCGGACCGGGAGCGACCGGCGTTCGTTCGCACGCCGCGAACCACGATCTTTCGATGACCCTCACCCGCGGCGCGGCGAAGCTCACGCTCGCCGCGTACGCCCACGACTACCGGAACGCTTCGATCGGAGCGATCCCGTTCGTTGCCGCCTCACTGCCCACAGGCTATTTCCCGAACGGCTATCTCGGCGCCGTCGAGCAGCAGTATGCGCTCGCGTCCGGGTGTGCGGGCACGCTGAGCACGCAGCGGATCTTCGTCCAGCAAGCGGTGATCGGAGCGAACGTCGCCTATCGAGGCGTCGGCGCCAACGCGCACCTGCCCCTGGGGCGCGCCTGGAGTGTGGACGTCGACGCGGGCGTCGAGCGCGCTCGGATCACCGGCGCCGATCCGCTGCTGCGTGCGACGCCGTACTATCCGGGCGCGCCGCTGCCCGGCGTGCCGAGCTACAAAGGGAACGTCGTCGTGACGTGGCAGCCGGCGCAGCGCGTCTCGGCGCTGCTTTCGGCAGCGGTCTCCGGGCCGCACAACGCCAGGCAGCTACCCGCGTACGCGGTCGTCAACGCCGCGCTCGAGCGCGAGATCTCGCCGTCGTCGCGGATCGCGCTGCTCGCGACGAATATCTTCGATACGCTGACCGACCCCTTCGTCAGCACCCGGCTCGCCGTACCGCTCTCCGACGGGTTCGGAAGGCGGATCCCCACCTTCGCCTCGCCGCTGCTACCGCGACGTCTCGAGCTCCGCTACTCCGTCCAAGTGGCTCCCGGCAGCTTCCGCTAGTCGGCCGGATGGGGCAGGCGAACGGCGGGCCGTCCTTCAGCGTTACCGAAGAACAGACAGCTTCTCACTCCACGGGTGGTGATCATGAGCAAGATTTTCACTCTCCTCGCGACCGTCGCAGTCCTGGGCGGCGCCGTCGCAGCCTCTCCGCTACGAGCTGGATCGGCGACGCTGCCGGCCGGGCGCGTCGATCCGTGCAGCGGCGCCGCGAACTGGGCAAAGCGGACAGCGCGTCCGGCGGGGTACGCGTCGCTCGAAGGGTTCGCTTCCGCCGAGCGCGCATGCGCGGCGACGTTCACGCGCTTGAGTGACGCCTGCCCGCACGCGCTGAAAGCCGGCGATGCGTATCAGGCGCTTGCGACACGCGAGTTGCAGGACAACTCGCCGAAGCTGACGACGACCACCGACTTCGCGCTCGCGTTCGAGGCGTACATGTTCGCGACCGGAGCGTGCCGCGGGACCGCGCTGACCGAGGCGACGCGTGGGGCCGCCGCGGCCGCGCGCGGCGTCCAGCATCGCGGATAGCTGAGCCGCCTTAGGCCGCGGCGAACCGCTCCAGCACCGCGGCGCGCAACGTGTCGAAGCGCTCGCCGAGCGCGCGTTCCGTCGCGTCGCGCAGCGCGACTAAAGAAAGAGGTAATACGGGACGTTGAAGCGGGCGGCAAACGCTTGCGCTTGCGCGCGAGTTATCCTTCGCTTCCCCGAAAGAATCTCCGACGCAATTCCCTTCGAGCCGACCAGCTTCGCGAGGTCCTTTTGCTCTAGCCCATTCGCCTGCAACAGTTCACGAAGTATATCGACCGGCGAAGCGGGATGAAGCGAATAGCGCTCCTCCTCGAACTTCTCGATGAGCGTCGTGAGGACTTCACCGAGCGCTTCTTGCTCCGGGCTCAACGCTTCCGACGCGTAAAGACGTTCAAGCGCCTGAATCGCGCGCTGGTTTTGCTGCTCAGTATGGATCGGCCGCGGCTTGTACTCCGTCAGCACACGGGCATACTGTACTTCGTCGAGCTCTGCGGTCACTTCCATTTCCCCTTGTCGTATTCCGCGTGAGTCAACACGCACTTGATGAAGATCGTACGATATATCCAAGCAAATGTCGATGCGACCGGGAAAGCGATCGTCAACGACTTCTGGAAGCCATGAAAACGATGAACACAGAACCGCGGACGCTCAAGGGCGCCGTCGCCGGCGACGACGACCCGGCCCTGTACACGGCCGAGCCGTTCGAGGTGATCCACCTCACCGGCCCGAGCAGTTTGACCGCGCGCGGCCTGCGCGCGGTCAACGGGGATTCGATCCGGAGCGCGACGTTCATGGGGATCGAGTCACTCGACGACGAGGCCGTTCGCGTCATCGCGTCGTGGCCGAAGCTCGAGGAACTCCGTCTCAATGGGTGCGACGGTGTGACGAGCGCCGGCGTCGCCACCCTGGCACGCAGTCGCTCGCTACGCCGGCTGGACCTCGCGTGGTCCTATGCCGTCGGCGACGATGCGCTGCCGCCGCTCGAAAAGCTGTCCTTGAGCCACCTCGACCTGACGTCGTGCAACATCACCGGCACGGGCGTGGAGACGATCGCTCGATTCACGCACCTGGAGTGGCTGGTGCTGCCGATCTTCGCAGAGATCGGCGACGACGCGATCGAACGGCTCAGCACGACGGCGTCGCCGATTCGCACGCTGGTCTACGGCGGCGACGTCACGCCTCGATCTCTCCAGGCGTTGGCGAAGCTGCCGGCGTTGCGCGAGATCGGGCTCGGCGGACGAGACCGCTCGTATCCGGACGAGGCGTACGCCGAGGCGGTGCCGCGCGGCGCCACGCTCACGTTCCTGTGAGCCGCCGCTCCTAAGCCGCGTTCACGAAGCGCTCGAGCACCGCGTTCCGCAGCGCATCGGGCGGGATCAGCCCCTGGTCGAGGATGAAATCGTGGAACGCGCG
>DATHLL010000538.1:0-3213 GCA_035488195.1 Candidatus Elarobacter sp.
ACGTCAGTCATGGGGAAGGTGGGACTCGAACCCACATGAGCTCTCACTCGGTCGCTTTTGAGGCGACTGCGTATACCGTTTCGCCACTTCCCCGTCTTCGCTCGCCGGGGCTGGGTTCGCGGCGGCCCAGGCCCGCTCCGCCTCGCCCGCGGCGTCGACCTCGGCGCTTGACGGGCCGGCGAGCTCCGCGTAGGCCACGCGCCGCCATCCGCCGGCGGCGAGCGTCAGGCGCAGCGTGCCGTTCGACCGCGCCGGCGCCCAGCTCGCCGCGACGACGTCGCCGGGCCGCCACGCGACCGACACGCCGCTCGCGACCGGGGCGGTTCCGCCGCGCAGCGTGACCCCGCCGAACCGCGGATCGATCTCTGCCGGACGGTCGAGCGGCACCGCCGTCGTTCCGAAGGCGAGCGTGTCGAGCCGCAGCGCGCGCGTGAGCGCCGCGAGCGAGACGAGCCGCTGCGCCTCGCCGCCGGGGCCGGGCGTGAAGCGCTCGTCGACGACGAGCCGGTCCGCCGCCGTGCCGAGCATGACGACGCGCTCGAAGCGCGCGCCGCTCGGCACGACGTCGGGCGCATCGTACGCCGCGTAGAAGCCCGCGCCGCGCGCGTCCTCGAACGTGCAGACGTCATACTCGCGGTTGAACGTCCCGGCCGGATACGAGTGCGTGTACGCGGCGATGCGATCGGTCTTCGAGGGCGGCGGCTGAACCGAGACGTCGTCGCGCAACGCCCCGGTGGCGTCGAACACGTTCGAGATCAGGTCGGCGCCGCCGGCGCGGTCGGCGAGCACGTACCGGCCGAACGAGACGACGCGCGCGCCGCCGGCCGGAACCGCGATCGCGACGACGCGCGCATTCCGCAGCACGACCTCGGACGCGCCGTCCTCGAAGACGTCGCTTCGCTTCGCGCTCGCGCGCGGCGCGCGATCGGGCGGGATCTGGGGGTCGGCGAAGCGCGCTTCGGGCGAGAGCCGCACGCCTGGGCCCCGGGCGGGATCGCGCGCGTGGATCACGGAGCGCGAGCGCGGCTGCGCGCCGCTCGCGAGCGCGACGGTGTCGATCTCGCCGACGTTCCAGGCGACCGGCGTTCCGCCGAGCGTCGCGGCGACGCGACACGGCCGGCGCCGCGGGTTGTCGCGCATGCTCTCCGCCTCGTCTCGATTCGCGGCGAACGTCGGGACTTGGTTCGGCGCGATCTCGAAGATCGGGCAACTCGTGGTGAGCCGATCGCCGGGCGCGTACGCGGGCGAAAGAAAACCCAGGTTCGCGCGCAGCGCGACGATGCGCGCGTCGCGCGGTCCGAGCGTGAACGGCGCCAGCGCCGCGGCCTCGCGCGGCAGCGCGCTCGCGCCATACGTGACCGGCGCGTCGCTCCAGTTCTCGACGACGAGGAACGTCCCGTGCGGCCCGCGCAGCAGCGAGACGCCGGGGGTGCGCGCGACGCCGCGCGCCGCGCCGGCCGAGCCGATCGTGCGAACGCCGAGCCGCGCCGCGCGCGCGGCGAGCGTGCCGTACGCGCGCGGCGCGATCACGACGTAGCGAAACGCGCGCAGCGCTTCGTCGGTGACCGCCGCCGGATCGATCGCGTCGCACGCGATCCCGTTCGCGCGGCACGCGGCGAGCGAGGCTTTGAGCTCGGCGGCGGCGCGGTATGCGTCACCGCGGCCGTCGTAGAGGACCGCGACGTCGGCGACACGGTGCGACTCGGCGAGCGCGGGGCCGTAGAACGCGAGCTGGCGGAACAGCGCCGCCGTGGGCGCCCAGCGCCGAGCGGGGCGGAGCGTCTCCGTGTACGCCGCGTCCCAGCCGTAGAACGCGTTCGAGAACGGCGCCTCCCAGCCGAACGGCGCGAGCGTGTCCTGCAACGGAAAATCGACGAGCCCCTTGATCCCCCAGCCCGCGAGCTCGCCGAGCGCGAGCGCGGTGTTCGCCGGATCGGCGGGGCGCGGCTGCGGATCGTCGGGCCCGGCGAGCCAGCCGGCTTGAAACTCGCTGTACGCGAGCGGACCGCGGCGCTGCGTGCGCAGCGTCGCCGTCGCGAACGCGAGCTCGGCGCGGTCGTGCTCGCCGATCGCGTACGCGTCGCTCTGGTACCAGTTTCCCATCGCCCACACCGGCAGCGCGGCCGGAACCTTCGTCTCGAACGTGTTCACGAAGACCGGCGTGCGCGGGCCGACGACGTCGCGGACCTGCCGCTCGAGCCACGCCAGATACGCGTGCAGATGCGGCGCGGGATACGTGTCGTTGTCGAGATATGCGGCTTGGTCGTCGTCGAGCTGCACTGCGATCACGCGATCGGCGACCGGGCGGAACTCTTCGAGCGCACGGACCAGCCAGCGCGCGGCGTACCGGCGATGCGTCGCGTTCGCCAGCCACGCCTGCGCAGCGGCGTCGCTCCGCTTGTTCTGCAGCGTCGCGGTCGCGGGATACCGGCCTTCGAGGACGTCGTGCCGCTCCATCGCGTACTCGGGTCGCGCCAGAAGCCAGGCCGGATACCCGCCGTTGCGCCACTCGTTGCGAATCACCGGACCGGGGCGGACGATGAACCGGAAGCCGAGCTCCTTGCCGAGCCGCAGCACTTCGCGCAGGTTTCGGCGCGGGCTCGTGCGGCCGGTGAAGTCGAAGTCGCCGTCGGCGAGCTCGTGCCAGTTCCAGGGGACGTACAGGTCGAGCGTGTTCGCGCCGAGATCGCGCATCGCGCGCATCGACGCGCGCCACAGCGACGGCGGGATCCGCTCGTAGAAGAAGGCTCCGCCGAGGAAGAAGAAGGGCTTGCCGTCGACCTGCAGCATCGGCTCGCCGCTTCGCTCGCGCACCAGCACGGCGTCGCCGAACGACGTTGCGGCGACCGGCGAGCGCGGAACCGGTGACGGCGATTGCGCCGGCGCCGAGACGGGTTGCAGCGCGCACGTGCAGGCGAGGAGCGCCGCGAGCGCCGCCGTGGCGAACGGCCAGATCCCGCCCAGCCGCGCGCGAACGAGGAACACGATCGCGCCTGCCGCGAGCGTCGCCAGGCCGAACGCGATCGCGATCGCGCCGGTCGACCAGAACAGGAACAGCCAGCCGGCCAGCGCGACCAGCGGCGGGAGCGGATAGAGCGGGACGCGGAACGGCGCGTCCCGCGCCGTGCGGCGCGCCAGGGCGAGCGCGACGATCTGCCCCGCGCCCTGCACGAGGACGATCCCCGCGGTGAGCGCGTTGATGACGAGATCGAG
>DATHLL010000539.1:0-3623 GCA_035488195.1 Candidatus Elarobacter sp.
GCGGCACTGGATCGCGACCCACCCGGCCGAGGCGTGATGGCGCTCGACCCGCTGCGGCTGCTGAAGGCCGAGCTGCACCTCCACATCGAGGGGACGTTCGAGCCCGAGATGGTGTTCGCGTTCGCCGAGCGCAACCGCATCGCGCTTCCGTGGCCGTCCGTCGAGGCGCTGCGGCGTGCCTACGAGTTCACCGACCTGCAGTCGTTCCTCCACCTGTACTATGCGGCGATGAACGTGTTCCGCACGGAAGAGGATTTCGCCGAGTTGGCCGATGCGTATTTCGCGCGCGCGAAGGCGCAGGGCGTCGTGCACGCGGAGATCTTCTTCGATCCGCAGGCGCACACGTCGCGCGGCGTCGCGTTCGAGACGGTGATCGAGGGCTTGTGGTCGGCGGTGCGCGAGAGCGAGCGGCGTCACGGGATCAGCTCGAAGCTGATCATGTGCTTCCTGCGCGACCTGACCGCAGAGTCCGCGATGGCGACGCTCGAGCAGGCGTTGCCGTACGGCGAGCGGATCGTCGCCGTCGGGCTGGACTCGGCCGAGGTCGGGCATCCGCCCGCGAAGTTCCGGCGCGTCTTCGAGCGCGCGCTCGCCGAAGGCTGGAAGACCGTCGCGCACGCGGGCGAGGAAGGTCCGCCCGCGTACGTCTGGGAGGCGCTCGATCTGCTGAAGGTCTCGCGCGTCGACCACGGCGTGCGCAGCCTCGAAGACGCGCGGCTCGTGGCGCGGCTGCGCGACGAGCGGATCCCGCTGACCGTCTGCCCGCTCTCGAACGTGAAGCTCCGCGTCGTCGACTCGCTGCGCGATCATCCGCTCCCGCGCATGCTCGCCGAAGGCCTGGTCGCGACGGTGAACTCCGACGATCCCGCGTACTTCGGCGGCTACGCCGGCGACAATTTCGCCGCCGTCGCCGAGGCGCTCGACCTTTCGGCGGACGCGCTGGCGACGCTGGCGCGCAACAGCTTCGAGGCCTCGTTCCTCGACGAGCCGCAGCGGCGGGCGTATCTCGCGCGCGTGACGCCCGCCGAGGCGGCGGGAACGGCGTGACGCTCCACGCGCGGCTCGCCGAACTCGCGACGCTCGGCGCGACGCCGGCCGGGATCGACCGCGCGCTGTTCACCGCGGCGGAGCGCGCGGCGCGCGAGCGGTTCGTCGCGTGGGCGCGCGAGGACGGGCTCACCGTCGAGCAGGACCGTGCGGGGAACGTCTTCGCGCGGCTCGGTCCGCGCGACGCGCCGCCGGTCCAGTGCGGCTCGCATCTCGACACCGTGCGCGGCGGCGGCGCGTACGACGGCGCGTACGGCGTGATCGGCGGGCTCGAAGCGCTGCGCACGATCGTTGCGAACGGCGAGACGCCGGCGCGGCCGCTCGAGGTCGTCGCGTGGGCGGGAGAAGAGGGCAGCCGTTTTCCGCTGGGCTGTCTCGGCAGCTCCGTGTACGCCGGGCTGACGCCGTTCGACGAGGCGGCGGCGCTCGTCGGCGACGACGGCGAGACGTTCGCGTCGGCGCTGCACGGGCCGAACGGCCTGCTCGACGGCGTGTTCGTGCGCGACGGCTTTCCGCCGCCCGCCGCGTACGTGGAGCTGCACATCGAGCAGGGCCCGATGATGGAGCGCGAGGGCGCGCGGCTCGGGATCGTCAGCGCGATCGCCGGGCAGCGGCGGTTCCGCGTGATCGTCGACGGCGTCGCCGGGCACGCCGGGACGGTGCCGATGCGCGTGCGCGCCGACGCGCTGTGCGCGGCGAGCGAGATCGTGCTCGCGGTGGAGCACGCGGCGGCCACGCAGCCCGACACCGTCGCGACGGTCGGACATCTGATCGTCGAGCCGAACCAGACGAACATCGTCCCGGGCCGGGTCGTCTTCCGGATCGACCTGCGGTCCGTCGACGACGCGCGCATCGCTGCGGCGGAGGCGGAGATTCGCGCGTGGGCCGGCGAGATCGCGGCGAAGCGCGGGACCGGCGTGAGCGTCGAGACGCTCGAGATACGCGCCGCGGTGCCGATGGAGACGCGGATGCGGCTGCTGGTGCGCGCGGCGTGCACCGCGCGCGACCCGCACGCGATCACGATCGTGAGCGGCGCCGGTCACGACGCGATGTGCGTCGCGCAGATCGCGCCGACGGCGATGATCTTCGTCCCGAGCATCGGCGGGCGGAGCCACGTCGGCGACGAGCGGACCGCGCCGGCCGATCTCGAGCTCGGCGTCGAAGCACTCGCCGCGACGCTCCTCGCGGCCGCGGAGAGCGGGATAGGAAGCGACTCCGCGCCCGGAGCATCGTGAGGCCATGCACTTCTTCATCTGCGGCTCCGCGTTGCGCGGACAGCCCGATCACGGCAACCTCGCCGGCGCGCGGTTCGTGCGCGAAGCGAAGACCGCGGCGCGCTACCGGCTGTACTCGGTCGAGGACAAGCACCCGGGGATCTACGAGGTCGGCGAAGGCGGCGTGTCGATCGCGGGCGAGGTGTACGACCTCACCGGCGAACAGTACCGCACGCTGATGGCCGGCGAGCCGCCGAACCTCTACGAAGCGCCGATCGTCCTCGAGGACGGCAGCACGGTGCACGCGATGATCTATCCGCGCGAGCTGATCGAGCAGCGCGGCTACCGCGACGTGTCCGAGTACGGCGGCTGGGCCGCGTTCAAGGCCGCGAACCGCTAGCGCGAGCCGCGCTCGGCGTCAGCTTCCGCGGTACGTGGAGTATCCCCACGGCGAGAGCAGCAGCGGGACGTGGTACCGCGCGTTCGCCTCGGCGATGCGGAACCGGATCGGGATCGCGTCGAAGAACGCCGTCGTGCCGTCGCGCGCGAAGTACTCCGCGACCGCGAAGAGCAGCTCGTACGTCCCGGGCGCCAGGTCGTCGCCGAGCGGCGCGGCGGTGCGGCCGTCGGCGTTCGTGTGCGCCGTCGCGACGTGGCGCCGGTGCCCTTCGTCGAGCGCGAACAGTCCCACGACGATCCCCTCCGCCGGGAGTCCGCGCGCGACGTCGAGCACGTGCGTCGAGACGGTCGCCATCAGAGCTTCGCCCCCGATTCGATCCACGCACCGAGCGTCGCGCGCTCGGAATCCGTCATGTTCGTCGCGTTGCTCAGCGGCATCGCGTGCGTTCGGACCGCGAGCTCCTCGATGCGCTGCGCGTGCGCGCGAACCTGCTGCGGCGTGTCGAACGCGACGCCGGCCGGCGGCGCTGCGAACCCGGGTTGCGTCGGCGTCGCCGAGTGGCACGCGACGCAGCGCCGCTTCACGATCGGCCCGACCTGCGCGAACATCACCGTATGCGCGGTACCGCCGCCGTTCGCGACGCCACCGTCGTTCGCGGCGGCGGGCCGCGCGCGAGGCGCGCTCGCGAACGCGGCCGCGACGATCAACAGCAGCGCCGCTGCCGGCAGCACGACGACGTACCGGTGCTTGTGCGAGAGCACGAAGAACCGGCGCACGAGCACGCCCGCCGCGGCGAGGATCGCGAGCACCAGCCACCCGTACGGTGATCCGTACGTCATCGGGTAGTGGTTGCTGATCATCATGAACAGCACCGGCAGCGTGAGATACGTGTTGTGGACCGAGCGCATCTTCCCGAGCACCCCGGGACGCGGATCGGGATCGCGGCCTTCGCGGATCTGCGC
>DATHLL010000540.1:0-4106 GCA_035488195.1 Candidatus Elarobacter sp.
CGATCGCGGCGCGCAGCGGGTTCGACGGGTCGTTCCACGCCTCGATGAACGCGCGCAGGATGCTTCCCGTCAGCCCCCAGATCCGCCGGCTCTCGTAATCCAGGATGTAGGTCTCGACGCTGACCTCGCCCACGCGGACCGTCCCGCTCTGGAGCGTCTCGATCACGGTCGCGAGCGGGATCGTGAAGACGGCGGCGGTCTCGGTGCCGTCGATCGTGAGCGGTCCCGGCGCGACGGTCGCGACGAACGGCGTCACGTCGAAGTTGTTCGCACGCCGCTGGCTCACGACCGGCAGTTTCCCGACGATGCTCACGCGCTCCGCCGCGACGCCGACCTCTTCCCACAGCTCGCGCAGCGCGGTGCGCCGGAGGTCGCCGCCGTCGGCCGGGTCGACCGAGCCGCCCGGAAGCGCGATCTGACCGGGATGGTCGCGCAGATGCGAGGCGCGCTCGACGAAGATCACCCCGTGCGGCGGCGCCTGCATGATCGCGACCGTCACCGCAGCCGTGCGGCGGACTGCCTGCATGCCGCCAGGGCTATCGCCGGGGGACGTTGCGGTCCTCCTCGAAGGAGGCAGCCCGTGATCGAGTTCTTCCTGCACCGGCCGGTGTTCGCATCGGTCTGTGCTCTGTTCATCTTGCTGGCCGGTCTCATCTGCATCCCGACGCTGCCGGTCTCGCAGTTTCCGCAGGTCGCGCCGCCGGTCGTCACGGTGAACGCCACCTACACCGGCGCCAACGCGCAGGCCGCGGAGTCCTCGGTCACGACGCCGCTCGAAGAGGCGATCAACGGGGTCGACGGCCTCCGCTACATCAGCTCGAGCACCACCAGCGACGGGACCAGCACGATCGTCTGCACCTTCCGCCTCGACCGCGATCTCGATCTCGCCGCGAACGACGTGCAGAACCAGGTCAACAACACGTTCGGGCGGCTTCCGGCCGAGGTGCGCGCGACCGGCGTGACGGTGACGAAGAACAGCGGGACGTTCGTGATCGCGATGGGGCTCGCGTCGACCGACCCGCGCTACGACCGCGTCTTCATCAGCAACTACGCGGCGAACAACATCGTCGACGTCCTCAAGCGGATCAAGGGCGTCAACGACGTGCGCATCTTCGGCGAGCGCCGCTACGCGATGCGCCTCTGGCTCGACCCGACGCGCCTGAACCAGAACCATCTGACCGCCTCCGACGTCGTGAACGCGCTGCAGACGCAGAACGTGCAGGTCGCGGCGGGTGCGATCGGCTCGGCGCCGATCCGCACCGACCAGCCGTACCAGATCTCGGTCCGCGCGATCGGCCGGATGCGCACGGCGGAGGAGTTCGGGAACCTGATCCTGCGCGCGAACCCGGACGCCGGCTTCGTGCGGCTGCACGACGTCGGCCGCGTCGAGCTCGGCGCGGAGAGCTACGCGCAGGACCTGCGGCTCTCCGGGCAGGACGCGATCGGGATCGCGGTGCTCACGCTTCCGAGCGCGAACGCGCTGCAGGTCGCGCGCGACGTCCGCACGACGATGAACCGCCTGCAGACGCGCTTCCCGCACGGGATCACCTACCAGTTCGGGTTCGACGCGACGCCGTTCGTCGCCGAGTCGATCCGCGAGGTGATCAAGACGCTCGCGATCTCGATCGTCCTCGTGATCGCGGTGATCTTCCTCTTCCTCCAGTCGTGGCGGACGACGCTGATCCCGGCGATCACGATCCCCGTCTCGCTGATCGGGACGTTCGCGCTGATGAAGGTGCTCGGCTTCTCGATCAACACGCTGACGCTCTTCGGGCTCACGCTCGCCACCGGGCTGGTCGTCGACGACGCGATCGTCGTCATCGAGAACATCGCGCGCTTCATCAACGAGAAGGGGATGGAGCCGTACGCGGGCGCCTCCGCGGCGATGAAGGAGATCACCAGCGCCGTCGTGGCGAGCTCGCTGGTGCTGCTCGCGGTCTTCGTCCCGGTCGCGTTCTTCGCCGGGACGACGGGACAGCTCTACAAGCAGTTCGCGCTGACGATCGCATGCGCGATCACGATCTCGCTCTTCAACGCGCTGACGCTCACGCCGACGCTCTCGGCGCTGCTGCTCGGGAAGCACACGGTCCACACCAAAGGGTTCTACGGCGCGATCAACCGCGTGATCGACGCCGGCCGCAACGGGTACCACGCGATCCTGCCGGGGCTGGTGCGGTGGCGCGCCCTCGTCCTCGGTCTCTTCGCGCTCGCGCTCGTCGGGACGTATTTCGCGTACCAGGGGATCCCGACGGGCTTTCTCCCCGACGAGGATCTCGGCTACTTCTACGTGACGGTGCAGCTCCCGGAGGGCGCCTCGCTCGCCGACACCGAGCGCGTCACGCGCCGGATCGAGGGGATCCTCAACCGCAACGACTATCCGGAAGTCTCGGTGATCTTCGAGCCGAACGGCACGCAGTTCGGGATCAACGCGCCGAACCGCGCGCTGATGTTCGTCTCGCTGCGGCCGTGGGACGAGCGAAAGACGGCGAGCCAGTCGGCCGACGGCGTGATGCGGCGGCTGCGCCCGCAAGTGGCCCAGATCAAGAACGCGACGGTGCTCGCGTTCAACCCGCCGGCGATCCGCGGGATCGGCAACCTCGCCGGGTTCCAGTTCGAGCTCCAGGACCAGGACAACGCGGGGATCCCCGCGCTGACCGGCGCCGCGCGGGCGCTGATCGCGCAGACGCACGACAACCCGACGCTCCGCAACGTGTCGACGACGTTCCGCGACGACGCCCCGCAGTACGTCGTCGAGATCAACCGCGAGAAGGTCGCGGCGCTCGGGATCCCGCTGCAGGACGTCTTCGCCGCGATGCAGGTGTACCTCGGCTCCGAGTACGTCAACGACTTCGACTACCTGAACCGCTCGTACCGCGTGTACGTGCAGGCCGACACGCGGTTCCGCGACCGGCTGCAGGCGCTCGACCGCATCTACGTGCGAACCGCCGGATCGGGTCCGGAGCTGGCCGCGACGGTCCCGCTCTCGAACCTGGTGACGACGCACACCGACCGCGTCGCGCCGATCATCACGCACTACAACCTGATGCGCTCGATCGAGATCAACGGCGTCCCCGCGCCGGGCTACGGCTCGGGCCAGGCCCTGGCGGCGATGACGAACGCGGCGCAGACGCTGCCGTCCGGGATGGCCTACGAGTGGACCGGGATCTCGCTCGAGCAGATCGAGTTCGGCAGCCAGGCGCTCCTGATCTTCGGCCTGGGGCTGCTGTGCGTGTTCCTCGTCCTCGCGGCGAACTACGAGAACTACACCGACCCGGTGATCATCCTGGTCTCGGTGCCGCTCGCGATCCTGGGCGCGATCCTCGCGCTCGACATCCGCTCGCTGCCGAGCGACTTGTACGCGCAGGTCGGCTACCTGATGCTGATCGCGCTCGCCTCGAAGAACGCGATCCTGATCGTCGAGTTCGCCAACCAGCGCCGCAGACAGGGGCTCAGCGCCGCCGAAGCGGTGCGCGACGCCGCGCAGACGCGCCTGAGGCCGATCCTGATGACGTCGTTGGCATTCATCCTGGCGACGGTGCCGCTGGTGCTCGCGTCGGGCGCGGGCGCCGCGAGCCGCCGTTCGCTGGGGACGGCGGTTTTCGGCGGGATGATCGTCTCGACGGTGCTGAACCTGTTCGTCGTCCCGGTCGTCTACGTCGCGCTCGCCGGCGTGCGCGAGCGCTTCGCGCGCCGCAAGCGGGCCCCGCAGCCCGCGCACGCGAACGGCCACGCCCCCGCCGGCCACGTCCCCGTGTCGATGCACCGCACCCCCGACGGCGAGATCGTCCTCCACTTCGCCGACGGCAGCGATCCGGTCAAGCTCGCGCTCCCGGAATGAGCGCGTAGACGGTCATCGCTCGCTAGAGATCCGGAAGCTTCTCCAAAAGCTGGAGCGCGTTCGCCGTCGCGGCGTCCATCGCGGTGTTGTCGAAGATGCACCACGCCGGGACCGGTGCGGCGCGCAGCCGCTGAGCGATCGCGCGAAGCGCCTCGTCGTCATAGCTCGAGTAATAGACCCGCGGCGATCCGTGCAGGCGGTAGTAGACGAACCCGTCCCAACCGCCCGGCTCCGCCGCCTCGGGAACGACGGCCGGGTCGGCGGCGAC
>DATHLL010000541.1:0-10370 GCA_035488195.1 Candidatus Elarobacter sp.
CCTACTTCCTGCACTCCTACCGCGTCGCCGAGACGCCGTCCGTCGTCGCGGCGTGCGATTACGGCGGCCGCTTCGCGGCGATCGTCGCACGGGATCACGTGATGGCGACGCAGTTCCACCCCGAGAAGAGCCGCACGACCGGCGCTCGTCTGCTCGACAACTTCCTCCGCATCGCCGCCGCGTGACGATCTATCCGGCGATCGACTTGCGCGGCGGATACGCCGTGCGGCTGGAGCGCGGCGACCCGTTGCGCGAGACGCGCTACGACGCCGATCCGGTGGAGCGGGCGCGCGCGTTCGTGCGCGACGGCGCGCGCGCGCTGCACGTCGTCGACCTCGACGGCGCGTTCGGGACCGGCGAGAATCAGGCCGCATTGCGCGCCATCTGCGCGGCCGCCGGGGTCCCGGTGCAGACCGGCGGCGGGATCCGCACCGCGGACGACGTCGCGGCGCGCTTCGACGCCGGCGCAGACGCGGTGGTGATCGGAACGCTGCTGGTCGAGTCACCGGAAACCGCGCATGCCGCCGTGGCGCGCTGGGGCGCACGAATCGTCGCGGGGATCGACGCGCGCGGCGATCGCGTCGCCACGCGCGGCTGGCTCGCCGACGCGCCGGTCTCGCGCGACGAGCTCGTACGCACCGTGCACGGCTGGGGCGTGGAGCGCATCGTCTACACGGAGATCGCGCGCGACGGAACCGGCGCGGGCTACGACCTCGAAGCGCTCGCGCACGTCGCCTCCCTCACGCCGCTCCGCATCACCGCCAGCGGCGGCGCCCGCACCCTCACCGACCTGCTCTCGCTCCGCGACGCGACGCCCGAAAACGTCGACGCCGCGATCATCGGCCGAGCCCTCTACGAAAAGACGATCACCCTCCCCGAAGCCCTCGCCGCCCTAAGCTGAACGTCCGTCGCCCAACGCCGAGCACCGCCGTACTACGGTGAACGCACGCCGCGCAGCAACCCCGTACCACGCAACGAGCCCACCCAATGTCACCCTGAGCCTGTCGAAGGGTGATATCAGGCAGCCCCGCGCTCTTGCGGAGCCGGTGTCGGTGAGGGACGGCGTAGCGGCGCGTGCGTGCGGACGGGTCGCGGCGTCGGCGTGGCCGTCGGTCGTGGAGTTGGTGTCGCGGTGGAGCGTGGCGTAGGTGTCGTGGTCGGGACGACAGTCGGCGACGGGGTGCGGAGCCGCAACGGTACGCGCAGCGGTGAGTGCGCCGGTGACGGTGTCGCGATCGGCGCGGTTGCCGCCGGAGTCGGCGTCGGTCCTTCGAAGCGCGGACGCGGGCGTGGCGGGGGCGTCGTCGGAACGGCGAGCGGGACGCGCGGCGCGGCGTGATAGGCCGGCGTGGGTTGCGGGTTCGGGGCGGCGAGCGGCGGTGTGACGAGCGTCAGCCGTTGCGGCAGCACGAACGTCTGCGTGTCGCCGTTCGGCAGCGTCAGCCGTGCGGCGACGCGCGCGTACGGCTGGTTCACGCCGTTCGGAACGAAGACGTGCGCGACGTAGGCGTTCGCGGTGTAGACCGTCAGCGGGAAGTACGAGCCGACGCCGTCGACGCCGACGAAGCCGGTGATTCCGGGCGCGCCTTCGACGTAGACGTCGAAGGCGTTGATGCCGGGGTAGACCCAGCGGTCGATCCAGATCGCGCTGAGCGGGAACGGCGTCGGCGCCGGTCCCGGCGGAGCGGCGGCGAACTGGAACGTGTCGACGAACGACCATTGCTGCGCGAGCGGCGTCCCGCGCGCGTCCTGCGCGGTGACCGAGACGCTGTGCGTACCGGGTGAGAGCGCCGTGCGCGGCGTGTACAGCACCTGGTCGCCGATCACGGCCGCCTGCGCCGTGACGTCGTTGCCGTCGACCACGACGTGCAGCGAGCGCGGGTCGATCGAGGCCGCACCGGCGAAACGCGCCGAGATCGCCGGATACCCCTCGTGCAGCTCCGCGTTCGCGCTCGGCTGCAGCGTCACGGTGATCGCCGGCGCGGGCGGCGCGCTCGGCGGCTGGCCGTTCGTGCGCGCGTGCCCCGCGACGCCGCCGGTGCTCGACGCGGTCTGCGCGGCGCGGTCGTCGAGCGCGACGGTGCGCGTGCGCGCCTGATAGCCGACGCCGAGGCCGAACGCCGTCGCGACCGCGCGCAGCGGCGCGTACGCCTTTCCGTTCACGATGCGGACTGCGCCGCTCGCCGGGATCGTCGCGACGTGCGCGCCGCGCTGCACCGTGATCGTGCGCGCCCGGCCGTCGTAGCCGACGTCGGCGCCGAGCGCGTCGCCGAGCGCGCGGACCGGCAGGAGAACATGGCCGCTCGAGACGGCCGCGCGTGCCCGCGGCAGCACGACGCGTCCGTCGAGGGTGATCGTGTAGGCGGCGAACGTCAGCGCGGTCAGCACGTTCCGGGAACGTTCGCACCGTGTCCGCCGTCCCATGCGTCCCGAGCCGCATTGAAACTAGCCGGGCCGGGCCGCGTACGTGACGGCATGGACAAGAGCCGAAGGCCGTTCAGCGGGCGAGGCGTCATCCTGGACGTCTTGGTGAGCGCCGTCGTCCCCGTCGTCGTGTTCCAGGTCGCGCGGCGGCTCGGGGCCGCGGAGGTTCCGGCGCTCGGATACGCGGCGATCCCTCCGGCGGCGATCGCCGTCGGCGGACTGGTACGGCGGCGGGCCGCGCTGGACCCGATCGCGGTGCTCGTCCTTCTCGGCCTCGCGGTGAGCGCGATCGGCTTCGCGCTCGGCGGCGGCCCGCGGATCATCTTGATCCGCGAGTCGTTCTTCACCGGCGCGCTCGGCGTGGTGTGCCTCGTCTCGCTGGCCCTCGCGCCGCGGCCGCTGATGTTCTACTTCGGCCGCTGGTTCGAGACGCAAGGGAACCCGGAGTCGGTCGCGCAGTACGACGCGAACTGGAGCCGGCCGGGATTCCGGCGGGTGAACCGGCTCATCACGCTGGTCTGGGGGATCGCGTATCTCGGCGAGTTCGCGATCCGCGTCGCGATGGCGATGACGCTTCCGACCGCCGTCGTCCTGGCCGCCGGGCCGCTCCTGCTCACGGCGATCACGGCCGCGACGATCGCGTGGACGTTCTCCTACGTGCGCGGCGCACGCCGGCGCGCGATCGCCGCCGGGTCCGTCGACGCGAACCTTCCCGCCGGCGAAGGAAGCCGCCCGACGTCGTAACGCCGTCGCGGTTCAGCGCGCGCCGTCGACATGCGTGCGCGTCTCGCCGGCGTACGTGCGCGGAACGTGCGCGGGCAGCCGCGCGACGATCTCGTAGCCGATCGTTCCGCAGGCCGCGGCGAGCTCTTCCGCGGTGATGCGCTCCTCGCCGTCGGCGCCGATCAGCGTCACCGGGTCGCCCGGTTGCGCGTCCGGTACGCCGGTCACGTCGGCGAACGCCATGTCCATGCAGACGCGGCCGATCAGCGGGACGCGCATGCCGCGGACGAGCGCGTGCGCCGCGTTGCCCGCGTCGCGCGGCAACCCTTCGGCGTAGCCGATCGGCAGCGTCGCGATCCGCGAACGCCGCGCCGCGCGCCAGGTGCGGCCGTAGCCGACCGTCGTGCCGGCGTCGATCTCGTGCAGCGCCACGACCCGCGTCCGCCAGCTCAGCGCCGGCTCCAGCGTGAGGCCGCGCGCGCGCATCAGCGCCTCGGACTCCGCGCTCGGCCAGATTCCGTACAGCCCGATCCCGCAGCGCGCCGCGCCGAGCCGCGCCTCCGGCCACAGGATCGCCGCCGCCGTCGCGGCGGCATGGCGCTCGACGCGCTCGTCGAGCGCTTCCGTCGCGCGCACGAACCGCGCGAGCTGCTCGAGCGTGAACGTCGAGTCGATCTCCTCCGCGGCGGCGAGATGCGTGAACGCGCCGGCCAGATCGTATTCCGGCGTCGACGCATACCGCTCCAACATCGCCGGCGCGTCGCGCGCGTCGATGCCGAGCCGCACCACGCCGGTGTCGATCTTCGCGTGGACCGCGACGTTCCGCCGCCGCCGACGCGCGACGCTCGCCACCTGCCGCGCGTACAGCCCGTCGTCCCACAGCGTGAGCTGCGCGTTCGCGGCGTGTGCGATCTCCAGCTCGTCCGGCGGAACCGGCCCGAGCACGTGGATCGCCGCGTCGACTCCCGCGTCGCGCAGCGCGACCGCTTCTTCGACGGCGTAGACGCACAGCCGCGCGGCGTGCGGCGCGACCGCGCGCGCGACCTCGACGAGCCCGTGACCGTACGCGTTCGCCTTCACCACCGCGGCGAGCCGCGCGGGCGCGATCAGCCGCGCGAGCGCCTGCGCGTTGCGCGCGATCGCGCCGAGGTCGACGGTGATCTCGGCGATCAAGCCGCTGCGGTGCCGGTCGTGCGGCGCAGCGTCCGCGAGACGATCAGCGCGACCGGGATCCCGAAGAAGACGATGTGCGCGACGAGCTGCGTCAGCAGCACGCCGGGTCCTGGCCGGTGGTACTGTCCCGCCGTCAGGATCACGATCTGCATGAAGATGTAGACCATCAGCCCGAACCCCGCCCCCGAGATCAGCGGCCGCGTCAGGAGCTGCGGCTGCGACCGCACCAGATAGACGTAGCCGAGCGCCCAGCCGACGGAGACGCAGAAGTGCAGCACGATCCCGATCGGCACCGCGGCCGGATTCGCGTACGCGCCCGGTCCCATCAGCGTCGCCGCGATGAACGCGAAGTTTCCCGCGAGCTTCTCCGGCGGCGTCCCGCCCGCGAGCTGCACCGCGAACAGGAAGAGGTCGATCAGGATCCCGCCGGCGATCCCGGCGATCAGTCCCGCGGCGACCTGGTCGCGCAGCGTGAGGGTCCGTTCCACGGCGAGCGCCCTTCGCGAGCCCGCCCCGAATGTCACCCCGCGGCGGCCCGGTACGCGTCCTCGCGCCGCTCCATCGCCTTCGCGATCCGCCCGACCAGCTCGTTCATCGTCGACCGGGCGATCCGCCGTCCGAGCAGCACGTCGAAGGCCGCGCCGAGCGGCCCGAGCGGCGGCCGGTACTCGCCCTCCAGCGTCAGCAGCGTCTCGTCGACCGACGCGATCCGCAGCCGCAGATCGCCGTGGAAGTCCGGGAAGAGCCGCGTCCCGGCGGTCCAGTGCAGCGCGACCGCGTCGTGCGCGCGCCCGGCCTCCGCCTCGTCGAGGCGCCGCTCGAAGACGATCCGGACGCGCCGCCGCAGCTTGCCGCGCCGGGTCGGGAGCAGATCGCGCACGCGAACGCGCACCTCGGCGCCGCGCTCGTCGATCTCGCGCAGGAACTCCTCGGCGTAGTCGTGCGCGACGGAGAACGGGCACCGCGCGACGCGCTCGACCGTGATCCTCGTGACCATACCGTGGCCCGTCTTTCCGGAACCGCGTCGGCCGCCCTACGCGGCGCCGGGAAGCGAGGCGACCGCGCCGCACGGCGCGAACGACGCCGCGATGGAAGCCTTGCCGCCCTTCACGCGCCTGGCGCTCTCCGCGGTCGCGTACACGGTCGCGTACGGGATCGGCATCGCGCTCTTCGTGTGGGCGGCGCGACGCCGTTCGCTCGCCTGGGACGACGTGCGCGCGATGGTCGTCGCGGCGCTGCTCGGCGGTCTCGTCGGCGCGACTCTGCTGCAGCTCCTGGCCGGCGGAACGCCCGGCAAGACGATTCTCGGCGGGATCGCGGGGGGCTGGATCGCGGTGATCCTGGCAAAACGCGAACGCGGCGTGCGCCGCCCGCTCGGAGACGCGTTCGCGTTCGCCGTCGCCGGCGGCGAAGCCGTCGGCCGGCTGGGATGCATCTTCGCGGGCTGCTGCTACGGCAAGATCGCGAACGTTCCGTGGGCGGTGTACGACCACGGTGCCCCGCGTCATCCGACGCAGCTCTACAGCGCGCTTGCCGCGCTCGCGACGCTGGGAGTCATCGCCGTGCTCGAACGCCGCGGCTCGCTCCCGCCGAACGGGATCTTCTTCGTCCAAGGTGCGCTGTTCTGCGCGCTGCGGTTCGTGGTCGAGTTCTACCGCGACGTGCCGGCGTACGGCGGCTTCAGCGTCGCGCAGTACGCGTGCATGGCCGGCTTCGCGTTCTTCGCCTGGAAGCTGCGCGGCCTGCTGCGGCCGCGCGTGGCGATCGCGTGATGCTGCACGACTACGTCACGCTGAAGAGCGTGCGCGCGGTGTGCCCGCGCTGCTTCGCCGACGATCCGGCGTTCGATCCGGAGTGGCCGACCGACGTTCTCGACGGCAACCTCGTCGAGCGCGACGGAGCCGTGTACCTGCGGCGCTGGTGCCGGCGCGGCCACGGCGAGGTGTGGTCGCTGTACGAAGAGGATGCCGAGCTGTGGCGCTATCTGCAGCAGTGGCGCGTCCCGACGCGCCGCATCAACCCGGACACCGAAGCGATCTTCCCGCTCCCGACCGGCTACGAGTACGGTCTCGGCCCGGCGCACCAGCAGCACTCGTGCATCTTTCTGCTCGACGTGACGACGCAGTGCAACCTCTCGTGTCCCGCCTGTTTCACCTCGTCGAGCCCTGCCGCCTCGCAGTACCTGCCGCTGCGCGAGATCGTCCACGCGGTCGAGACGGCGATCGCGCGCGAAGACGGCCGGCTGGACGTCGTGATGATCAGCGGCGGCGAGCCGGCGGTCCATCCGGATATCGTCGCGATCCTCGACGCGCTCGCGCCGCTCGCGATCACGCGGATCCTGCTGAACACGAACGGCGTGCGCATCGCGAACGACGACGCGTTCCTCGCGGCCGTGGAGCGGCTGCGTGACCGCGTCGAGGTCTATCTCCAGTACGACGGCGAGCGCGCGGAGGCGCACCGGGTGCTGCGCGGAACCGATCTGCGCGCGATCAAGCGCCGGGCGATCGAACGGCTCTCCTCGGCCCGCGTGTTCACGACGCTGGTCGCCACCGTTTCGAGCGTGAACGCCGACGACGTCGGCGCCGTTCTCGATACGGCGTTCTCGACGCCGTACGTGGGCGGCGCGATGTTCCAGCCGGTGTTCGCCTCGGGCCGCGCGCCGGGCTTCGACCCGATGAACCGCGTCACGACGACCGGCGTGCTGCGCCGGCTCGAGACGCAGACCGCGGGCCGGGTTCGCGCCCACGACCTGATCGCGCTGCCGTGCAGCCATCCCGACTGCTGCTCGATCGGCTACTTCCTCGGCGACGGGAAGGGCGAGTTCCGCTCGCTCGCCGCGATCGTCGGCGAGACCAACCTGAAGCGCAGCCTCAGCGTCTTCGGGAACTCGATCGCCTTCACCGACTCGCTCGCCCAGGTCCGCGCGGCGCTCGGCGGCGTGATGTCCGAGTCGATGACGCTCTCCCGTCCGGAGCTGGCCGGTCATCTCAAGACGATCTGCAGCGCGTGCGACGTCGGCGGGTTCGGCGAGATGCTGCGGCTGGCGTTCGTGCCGGGCGCGAGCGCGCGGTTCGTCGGCGAGCGCGTCAAGCGCGTCACGATCAAGCACTTCATGGACGCCGACACGCTCATCACCGAGCGCCTCGAGCAGTGCTGCGTCCACGTCGCCGGCGCCGGGAGCGACGTTGTGCGGATGCCGTTCTGCGCGGCGCGGCTCTTCCCCAAGGTGCGCGCTCGCGCGCTGAACGGGACGGTCTCGCGGGCCGCGCTGGCATGAGCCCGGGCGACGACGCGCGGCTCAAGCGCGGCCGCGAGCTGGAAGGGTACGCGTTCACGTTCTGCAAGGCCGCGTTTCTCGCGCTGATCCTGCAGCGGTACACGCTGCTGGCGTGCTCGGTCGCGGCCTCGGCGCTCTACGTCGCCGCCGCTCGGAACGGCGTCCGGGAATGGCGTTGCTTCGTGAAGCCGCCGTGGGTCGTGATCGCGTTCGGCGTCATCGCGGCCGGCGAGGTCTGGCGGCTCGGCCGGAGGCGGAGCTGACCGGGCGATGAACGGGGGCGCCGACGAGAGCGGCCGGCCGGCTGCGCCCGCGGAAACCCCGCCGGCGCCGCGTCCAGGCGGGACGGTCGACGGGGTCTTGGGCGGTTGCTCCGGCATCATCTTCGGCATCGTCCTCGGGCTGGTCGGCGGTTTGAGCTTGATCGGCAGCGGGCAGCTTCCAACGAACAACTGCGGGGCGGCATACGGGCAGGGCGCGATCATCCTCGCGATCGAGGCCGCGTGCGGCGTCGTGGCCTGGTTCACGGTGATCCGCCCGGGGGTACGCACCCGGCTTCGCGTCTTCGCCGGCTGGTTGGCGATCGGGACCGCGGTCTTGGTGCTGGTGCCGATTCCGTGCTTCAGCTACTCGTTCTGGGTCCTCTACGGCCTGGCGTCCTGCGGCTCGCACTGACGACGCCGACCTCGCCTCTTGCACTCTCGCCCGGACTTTGCTAACCTTTATGCCTGGGCTGGCACTCTCGTGCTAGTAGTGCCAAGGCCCATCCTCTTCAATCCCGTCAGCCTACCGCTAGCGGAGGAATGGTTTTCGTGAATCTCAAGCCACTGGGCGATCGCGTGGTCGTCGAGCACGTGGAGCAGGCCGAGAAGAGCGCCGGAGGCGTCTTCCTTCCCGACACGGCCAAAGAGAAGCCGCAGGAAGGCCGCGTTCTCGCCGTCGGCACCGGCCGCACGCTCGACAATGGCACCAAGCTGCCGATGGACGTGAAGGTCGGCGACCGCATCATCTACTCGAAGTACTCGGGCTCGGAGATCAAGCTCGAAGGCAAAGAGTACCTCATCATTTCTGAAAAGGACGTTCTCGCGATCCTCACGGACGCGGGCGTTCCGGCCGGAGTTTAACAAGGAATCATGGCAGCGAAGCAACTCGTATTCGACGAGAACGCTCGTCGCGCGCTCGAGCGCGGTGCGAACATCCTCGCCGACGCGGTGAAGGTCACGCTCGGCCCCAAGGGCCGCAACGTCGTCCTCGACAAGAAGTTCGGCAGCCCGACGATCACCAACGACGGCGTGACGATCGCCAAGGAGATCGAGCTCCCCGACACGTTCGAGAACATGGGCGCGCAGCTCGTCAAGGAAGTCGCGTCCAAGACGAACGACATCGCCGGCGACGGCACCACGACCGCGACCGTTCTGGCGCAGGCCATCATCCGTGAAGGCCTCCGGAACGTGACCGCGGGCAGCAACCCGCTCCTCATCAAGCGCGGCATCGAGAGCGCGGTCGAGACGGCCGTCTCGGAGATGCAGAAGCTCGTCCAGACCGTCGACAGCGCAGAGAAGATCGCGCAGGTCGCCTCGATCTCGGCGAACGACAAGACGATCGGCTCGCTCATCAGCGAGGCGATGCAGGCCGTCGGTAAGGACGGCGTGATCACCGTCGAGGAATCGAAGTCGATGAAGACCGACGTCGAGACCAAGGACGGCATGCTCTTCGACAAGGGCTACATCTCGCCGTACATGGTCACCGACTCGGAGCGCATGATCGCCGAGCTGAACGACCCGTTCATCCTCGTGACGGAGCGCAAGATCTCGGCGATCGCCGACATCCTCCCGCTGCTCGAGAAGATCGTCCAGGTCCAGAAGCCGCTGCTCATCATCGCGGAAGACGTCGAGGGTGAGGCGCTGGCGACGCTGGTCGTCAACAAGCTGCGCGGCACGTTCACGACCGTCGCGGTGAAGGCTCCGGGCTTCGGCGACCGCCGCAAGGAGATGCTCAAGGACATCGCCACGCTGACCGGCGCGACGGTGATCTCGGAAGAGCTCGGGCTCAAGCTCGACAAGGTGACGCCGGATCTGCTCGGTCAGGCGAAGACGGTCAAGGTCACGAAGGAAGAGACCACGATCGTCGACGGCCGCGGCAAGCAGGACGCGATCAAGGGCCGCATCGAGATGATCAAGCGGCAGATCGACGAGACCGACAGCGACTTCGATCGCGAGAAGCTCCAAGAGCGCCTCGCGAAGCTCTCCGGCGGCGTCGCGGTGATCCAGGTCGGCGCGGCCACCGAGACCGAGCTCAAGGAGAAGAAGCACCGCATCGAGGACGCGCTGAGCGCGACCCGCGCGGCGGTGCAGGAAGGGATGATCCCGGGCGGCGGCAGCTCGCTGGTGCACGCGGTCAAGGCCCTCCAAGAGCTCTCGACCAAGACCGAGAACGCGGACGAGAAGATCGGCGTCGGCATCATCCTGCGCGCGCTCGAGGAGCCGCTCCGCCAGATCGCGGAGAACGCCGGCTTCGAGGGCAGCGTCGAGGTGAACCGCGTGAAGAACGCGGCGCCCGGCCAGGGCTTCGATGCGATGAGCGGTGAGCTCGTCGACATGGTCAAGGCCGGCATCGTCGAGCCGTTCAAGGTCACCCGCTCGGCGCTCCAAAACGCCGCGTCGATCGGCGCGCTGGTCCTCACGACCGAGACGCTGATCGCCGACAAGCCGGAGCCCAAGAAGGATGCCATGCCCGCCGGCGGCGGCGGCATGGGCGGCTACGACATGATGTA
>DATHLL010000542.1:0-4757 GCA_035488195.1 Candidatus Elarobacter sp.
GTGGGTCGCGCTGTACGTCCGCAACGCGCACCACGCCGGCGACCTCCCGCTGCACGCGATGATCACGTACTCGACGGTCGCGTTGCTGATGGGTCTCGTCATGGACATCGATCAGACGCGCGCGCTGCACGACAAGCTGCACGATGGAAGCATCGCGACCGACTTCATGAAGCCGATCAGCGTGCCGCTCTATTTCTTCAGCGACGGGACGGGCGAGGTGCTCTTTCATGCGGCGCTGATCGTGCCGTCGCTGCTGTTCGCGCTGCTGATCGTCCACATCGACGTGCCGGGTCCGCTCGTGCTCGCAGCGTTCTTCGTGAGCTTTCTGCTCGGCTATCTGGTCGGATTCTGCATCAACTTCATCCTGAACTGCACCGCGTTCTGGACGCTGGAGATTCACGCGGTGCAACTGATCGTCACCTGGGTCACCGACCTGTTCGGCGGCGAGATCATCCCACTGGTGATCTTCCCGCTCGTCCTGCAGCGCGTTGCCTACGTGCTGCCGTTCGCGGCGATGTTCTCGACGCCGCTGCTGATCTACGTCGGCGTGATCCCGCCCGAACGGTGGGCGCAGGCGCTCGGGCTGCAGTTGTTCTGGGTCGTCGTCCTCGGTTCGGCCGCGACGATGATCTGGCGCGCCGGCGCGAAGCGCGTCGTGGTGCAGGGCGGCTGATGAACGCGCGCGTGATGCTGAACGTCTACCGGCAGTACTGGCGCATCAACCTGCTGACGACGCTCGAGTACCGCGAGAACTTCCTGCTCTGGCTGGCGTTCACGGTGGTCTACCACGGCTCGGCGATCGCGGCGCTGTGGATCGTGCTGACGCGCTTTCCGTCGATGAACGGCTGGACGTTCCGTGACATGGCGTTCCTGTACGGCCTGTGGATGGTCGCGCACGCGCTGCACAACACGTTCTTCTCGTCGGTCGGCGACGTCCCCGAGCACATTCGCGACGGCGAGTTCGACCGGCTGCTGGTGCGGCCGCTCGACGCACTGTTCCAGGCGATCGCGACGCCGGGACAGCTCTTCCCCGATGAGCTGATCCTGGGCCTCGCGACGTTCGCCGTCGCGACGTGGTTCAGCGGCGTGCGGGTCGATCTCGCCTTCGCGTTCCTGGTGCCACTGATCGTCGTCGGCGGCGCGCTGATCGACCTCGCCTTCAACCTCGTCATCTCGACGGTCGCGTTCTGGTTCGTGCGCGTCGACGCGCTGCGCTGGATCGTCGTCCAGCTCGAACAGGAGTTCACGCGCTACCCGATCACGATCTACTCGCGCGGCGTCCGCCTCTTGCTGACGTTCGTGGTCCCGTTCGCCTTCATGAACTACTTCCCGGCCCGCTTTTTCCTCCACAAAGCCCACGAAGGCGCGATGCTCCCGTCACCGGTGGGCTTGCTGACCCCCGCGATCGGCATCGTCGCCGTCGCGCTCGCCTACGTCTTCTGGCGCATCGGCCTCAACCGCTACTCCGGCGTCGGCCACTGAGCTAACTCGCCGGTAGTGGCGCGGGCGTCGCGGCGGCGGCGGCGCGGTAGCGGTTGAGCTCGATCGCGTTCAAGGCGATCGAGGCGTGGGCGACGACGCGGACGAGCAGCTCGCGCTCTTCGGGGTCGAGGTCGAGGCCGCTGACGTTGTGGCCGTACACCACGATCCCGCTCACCGTGCGGTCGAAGAAGAGCGGCGCGGCGAAGGCGAGCCGCTCGTTCGGGAACGACTTCTGGATCAGCCGCGTGTCCTTGCCGGTGAAGGTGAGCGCGCCGCGCGACCGCGTGATCGCGCGCGTCAGGTCGTCGTTCGCGCCCAGCGAGATCGTGATGTCCTTCGGCCAGCCGAAGCTCTGGGCGAGCTGGTAGCTCCCGTCGGGCTGCCGGGCCAGGATCCCGCCGAACGAGAGCTTCAGCGCGTGTGCCGCGTCCTGCAGCAGAGCGCGGTAGACGTCGTCGACCGTCTCGGCGTCGAGGATGTAGCCGGCGATGAACTCGAGCGCGCGCCGCTGCTCGCGCCGGTCGCGGAAGATGAAGCGGTCGACCAGGTGGATCAGCACGTCGACCATCTTGCTGGACGAGAACGCGACCCCGAGCGTGATCAGCGAGAACACCAGGTACGCGAAGTCGGCGTACTGGTAGAACTGGTAGTAGATGACCTCCTCGCCGATCGAGATCACGCCGAACGCCGCGGCGGAGAGCGCGACGTACACCACCGCGCGGCTCACGACGAAGTCGACGTTGAAGAAGCGGTGCCGGATCACCGCGATCCACACCACCACGATCGGGACGATCGTCATCGAGACCAGGATCGAGTTGAGCCACACCGGGATGTGTGCGGGGTAGAACGTGTCGGAGATCAGCCGCATCGCGCCGGCGAACAGGAACGCGAACACGATGTAGCCGATCCGCTCGCGGTCGCGCCGCCGCGCGCGGAGGAACGCGACCGTGAAGGCGATCCCGGTGAGCACGGCCAGCGTCGTCGACGTCCCGCGGACGATCGCGTAGAGCGACTCGGCGGGGAGCGCGCCGTAGTTCAGCCGCCAGCCGGCGTATGCGTTCGTCAGCCCGAGTGCGAGCCCGATCGCGCCGGTGACCCACGCGAAGAGCCGCTCGCGCGCGGCGTCGACGTCGCCGTCGATCAGGCACAGGGCGAAGAGCAGCAGCGCGGGCCGGATGAAGCCGCGCAGCGCGTCGCTCGCCGCGTCGACGATCTGCCGGTACGGGTTCGGCATGATCGAGTCGAGCAGCGTCGCCGGCGCTTCGACGCCGCCGAGGCAGAAGACGAAGAACGCCGCCGTCGCGATGCTCGGCTTCACCAGGAACAGGATCGCGCCGAGCACGACGGCCGCGATGGCGAGCAGGATGCGCAGGATGTCGAGCGCGCGGTTCCTCACGTTCTCGTCCGCCGCGATCAGATGGATCACGCGTTCCTGCCCGTAGCGCTCGATCGGCAGATACCGGTCCGGGTTGTCGTAGGTGAAGCCGCGCCCGGTGAGGCCCGGCTTGCGAACCTCCGGCGGATAGCGGTCGAGCCTCACCCGGTCGCCGATCCGGACGTGGTCGGCGGTCTTGCCGTCCTTCGAGGACGGAAGCGGTGCGACGTCGAGATCGGGCCATGCGATCGGCGACTTGCGCGCGCCGGCGGCGCCGCGGCCGACGGTGACGACGACGCCGTCGCCGTTCGTCTGGTAGCCGAAGACGCGCAGCGGGTACGCGACGCGCCCGAGGTCGGGGACGATCCGCAGCAGCGCGATTACCGCGAGGAGCCCGACCACGATCACCCGGATCCACTGGCCCCGGGTGAGGGAAACTTGGGGGAGACCAGGCTCGGCGACCACTCCTCCCCGATTCTACCCGGTCCGGCTCAGGATTTCGGCGGACTCCACTTGCCGACCATCGAGCGCGCGATCACGATCCGCTGGATCTGCTGCGTCCCTTCGTAGATTTGCGTGATCTTCGCGTCGCGCATCATCCGCTCGACGGGATATTCCGTCGAGTAGCCGTAGCCGCCGAGGAGCTGGACCGCGTCGGTCGTCACGCTCATCGCGACGTCGCCGCACTTCAGCTTCGCCATCGCCGCCCAGGTCGTCACGTCGGGCGAGCTCTCGTCGCACTTCCGCGCCGCTTCGTAGAGCAGCAGCCGCGCCGCCTCGACCTCGGTCTTCATGTCGGCGAGCATGAACTGCAGGCCTTGCTGCTGCGAGATCGGCTTCCCGAACGCGACGCGCTGCTTCGTGTACTCGGTCGCGTAGTCGAGCGCGCCCTGCGCGATCCCGAGCGCCTGCGCGGCGATCCCCGGGCGCGACTTGTCGAGCACCTTCATCGCGATCTTGAAGCCGACGCCTTCCTCGCCGAGCATGTTCGCGGCCGGGACCCGGCAGTTCTCGAACGACAGCTCGACGGTCGGTGAGCCGCGGATCCCCATCTTTTTCTCGAGCTTCCCGACGGTGAATCCCGGCGTCCCCTTCTCGACGACGAACGCGCTGATCCCGTTCGCGCCCTTCGACGGATCGGTCACCGCGAAGACGGTCACGACGTCGGCGACGCTGCCGTTGGTGATCCAAATCTTCGTCCCGTCGAGCACGTAGTCGTCGCCGTCGCGGCGCGCGCGGGTACGCATCGATCCGGCGGCATCGGAGCCCGAGCCCGGCTCGGTCAGCGCGTACGCGGCGATCTTCGCGCCCGACGCGAGATCGGGGATCCAACGCCGCTTCTGCTCGTCGGTCCCGCCGATGAGGATCGGGAGCGCGCCGAGCTCTTGCACCGCGATGATCAGTGCCGACGAAGCGCACGCTTTGGCGACTTCTTCGACGACTTTGACGTAGGTGACGAACGAGCCGCCGACCCCGCCGTACTCCGCCGGAAACGGCACGCCGAGCAGGTCGTTTTGCGCGAACAGCTCCTTGATGTCCCACGGGAACTCACCGCTCGCGTCGATCTCCGCCGCACGGGGCTCGACGCGCTCCTTGACGAGCTGCCGCACGACATCGAGGATCATCGCCTCCTCTTCGGAGGTGTCTGGGCGAGGTGGCGCTACCGACATGCCGCTGCGATTCGACGTTCACCGCCGATGCCACCCCTTAAAATTAATAGGTGTTCTTGGTGGTGTGGTCGACCTGACGTTGTTCGACGCGGTCGCGACGGCGCTCGGAGCGCCGGAGATCGGGCCCGCGCTCGAGCAGACCCTGGCCCTGACGTCGCGCTCGCTGGCGCTCGACGCGGCGTGGATCTGGCTGATCGACGAGTCAAGCGGCGGCTTCTACCTGGCGGCGT
>DATHLL010000543.1:0-5852 GCA_035488195.1 Candidatus Elarobacter sp.
TCGCTGGGCTTGTGGTCCATCCGGTCGCCGAGCCCGACCTCGCGGAGCTGCTTCGAGGCGACCTCGTTGCGCGCGCGCGTCCCGACGCCGGCGTAGAAGAGCGGTAGCGCGACGTTCTTCATCGCGCTGGTCCGCGCCAGCAGGTTGAAGCCCTGGAACACGAAGCCCAGCTTCTTCAAGCGGATGTGCGCGAGCGCGTCGTCGCCGAGCGTCGAGACGTCGGTCCCGTCGAGCAGGTAGGTCCCCGTCGTCGGCCGGTCGAGGCAGCCCAGCAGGTTCATCAGCGTCGATTTGCCCGAGCCGGACGGTCCCATGATCGCGACGTACTCGCCGCGGCCGATCGTGAAGGTCACCCCGCGCAGCGCCTCGACTTTCACGTCGCCGAGGTCGTACGTCTTGGTCACGTTCCGCACGTCGATCGCGGTGCGTCCGTCATTCATACCTGAGTGCCTCGATCGGGTCGAGCGTCGCCGCGCGCCAGGCGGGATACGTCCCGAACGCGAGCGTGACGATCGTCGCGAACGCGGTCGCGATGAGGATGCTGCGCGCCCACGGGATCGGCGCCACGATCCCCGAGAGCTTCACGATCAGCAGGTTGTTGACGCCGCCGCCGATCGTCACGCCCAGCACGAGCCCGACGAGGCAGCCGAACGCCGAGAGCGCGAGCGCCTCGATGAAGAACTGCAGCAGCACTTGGAAGCGCGTCGCGCCGATCGCCTTGCGAAGCCCGATCTCGCGCGTGCGTTCCGCGACGCTGACCAGCATGATGTTGAGGATCCCGATCCCGGCGACCAGCAGCGAGACCGCGCCGATCAGGGCGACGACGAACGTGATCACGGTGAAGATGCCGTCGACCGCCTTCGAGAACGACTTGCGGTCGAAGGTCTGGTACTCGACCCGGCCGTGCTTGATCTTCTGCAGCCAGGTGATCGCGGCGTTCTCCGTCTGCGAGATCTGCCCGATGTCGTCGACCAGGACGCGTGCGCCGATGATCGCGCGGCCGCGCGCGTACTCTCGCTCGTAGACGGGATACGGTATCGAGACGTCGGAGCTGGTGATCGACGGCAAGATCCCGGTCGTCGCCTTGTCGAGCACGCCGACGATCGTGTAGCGCCGCTCGCCGGCGCGCAGCGACTGTCCCGTCGGATCGCCGTCGATCTTGAGCTTGTCGTACGCATCGGCCGTGAGGACGGCGACGTGCCGCGCCTCGGCGACGTCGTCCGCGTTCAGCTTGCGGCCGTACTTCACCGGGGTCGACGACGCAAACCGCTCGTCGGTCCCCGGGCCGAGCGTGACGCGCTTGTGCGTGTGGCCGAAGCGCGCCTCGCGGACGAGCCCGCCGCCGGGCAGCGCGTCGACGACGTTGGGCACGGCGTACTTCATCCGCTGCAGGTCCTCGAGCCGGATCGCGGCGCGGGTGAAGTCCGTCTGGCGCTGGTTCGGGAAGACGTAGAACGCGCGGTCGCTCAGCCCGCCCAGGATCCCGCCGACCGCGCCGGACATCCCGGCTCCGAGCACCTGGATCGCGATCACCGCGGTGACGCCGATGATCAGACCGAGTGCGGTCAGGAGCGTCCGCACCCGGTTCGCCGAGAGAATCGCCATCGCTTCGGCGACGTACTGGAAGATCGTCATGACCGCAGCGCCGCGATGGGGTCGAGCCGCGCCGCGCGGATCGCCGGATAGGTGCCGAAGACGCAGCCGACCAGCGTCGAGAAGCCGACCGCGACCGAGATGATCAGCAGGTACGGTATCGGCGCCGGGCCGACGAACGACTCGATCGAGGAATACGCGCCGAGCGTCGCGAGGAAGCCGAGCAGCGTCCCGACGCCGCCGCCCATGAACGAGAGCAGGATCGCCTCGAGCAGGAACTGCAGCATCACTTGGAAGCGCGTCGCGCCGATCGACTTGCGCAGCCCGATCTCGCGCGTCCGCTCCGTCACCGAGACCAGCATGATGTTCATGATCCCGATCCCGGCGACGACGAGCGCGACGCCGCCGATCCCGGTGAGCGCGGCGGCGATCACCCCGAGCACGCCGTTGAACGCCTGCACCTGCGCGGTGTTGTCGCTGGTCTGATACTTCGCTCGCGTTCCGTGCAGCCGCTGGAGCACCGTGGTGATCGCGGTCGAGACCTCATCGACGCTCACGCCGTTCGCCGCGTAGAGGTTGAGCGCGTCGACCGGTCCGGGCGCCAATTCGTGGAACGTCGTGTAGGGCAACTCGACGAACTCGTTGCCGCCGATCGAGTTGAAGAAGCCGCCCTTCAGCTCGGCGTAGACGCCGATCACCGTGCAGCGCGTTCCCCCGGCGCGGATCACTTGCCCGACCGCCGGCGCGCCCTTGAAGAGCCGGTCCGCGAGCGGGCCGGCGATCGTGCAGACGTGCGCGGCGCCCGCCACGTCGGCGAGCTCGAGCCGGCGGCCTTCGCGCATCTCGAGCTGGTCGGGGTGGTACTCGCTCCCGGAGACGACGAACGTGTTGGTCGTGACGCCGTTCGCGCGGACCGTCAGCGAGCGCTGGTACGAGGGCTCGATGTGCTTGATCAGCGTTCCGACGTCGGCCTCGATCGTCCGCACGTCGCGGTACTGGATCGAGGCCGATTTCGGATCGTCTTGCTGCGGATCGACGGCGATCGTGATCCCGAGATCGCCGAACGAGTTCAGCGTCCCGGTGATCCCGCCCGACGCGGCGCGGCTGATCCCGAGCACCGCGATGATCGAGGCGGTGCGGATGATCATCCCGAGCATCGTGAGGACCGAGCGCATGCGGTTCCGCCAGATCGCCGCGAACGCTTCCGCGACGTAGGCGCCGAGCGTGCTCACGGTTTCGGCGAAGGGCTCGCGGTCGGGACGACGGTCGGGCTCACGTGCATCCCGTCGGTGATCCCGACGTTGCGGTCGGCGACGACGACGTCGCCCGGCTCGAGGCCGCTCGTGACGATCGCCTGCGTGTCGTTCGAGATCCCGACCTTCACCGAGCGCTTCTTCACGAGCCCGTTCACGACCGCGAGGACGTACGATTTGCCGTTGGGGTCCTTCCGCACGGCGTCGGCCGGAAGCGCGAGCACGCGCGGCTTGTCGACGGTCACGATGTCGACGTCGACGGTCATCCCGTCGCGCAGGAACGGCGCGGTCTTGTCGAGCGCGATCGTCGTGATGACCTGCCGCGAGGTGTTGGACGGGTCGTCGCTCTTCTGCGCGACGGCGCCGATCTGCGCGACGTGCCCCGGAAGCGTCGCCGTCCCGAGGTCTTCGCCCGAGACGATCGCCGGCTGCCCGGTGCGGACGTTCGCGATGTCCTGCTCGTCGACGCGCGCGCGCACGACGAAGCCGCCCTCGGCCGACATCGTGATCATCGCCTGCCCCGCGGTGACCGCGTCGCCCGGCTGCAGCGGGCGCAGCGTGTCGGTGGTCTCGGTCGCGATCGTCTGGATCACGCCGGCGAACGGCGCGACGATGCGCAGCCGCGCGACCTGGTCCTCGGCGTACCGCAAGTCGGCGGCGCGCTGGTCGGCGTCGGCCTGCGCCGACTGCACGTCGCCGCTCTTGTCCTGGCTCGCCGTCGCGCGCGCGGCGGCGAGCGAAGCCTCGGCCTGCGCGACCGCGTCGCGCTGCGCGCGCACGCGGTCGGCGAGCACCGGCGCCTGGCGCGAGACCGAGGCGTAGGTCTCGTTGCGGTCGCGCACCGCCTGGTCGTAGGCGACCTGCGCCTGCTGGAGCTTCGCGAGGTCCTGGTCGACCGTGTTGCGCGCGATCGCCTTCTGGTTGTAGAGCGCGGTGTCGGCGTCGGCGATCCGCTTCGCCTCGCGCAGGTCGGTCGCGCGCTGCGCGACGGCCGCGTCGGCGGCGGCGCGCTGCTGCGCCGCGCTCGTTCCGCCGTAGCCGAGCCCCGATTGCGCGCCGGACCGCTGGTCCTGGATCGCCTGGTTCAGCGCGAACCGCGCCTGCTCGAGCTGCGCCTCGGCCTGCACGACCGCCGAACGGTTCGTCGTCGGCAGCGTCGCGTTCGTCTGCTGCGCCGTGCGGGCACGGCCGATCGCGGCGTCGTACGCGGCCCGCGCCGTCTGCTCGGCGTTGACGATCTGCGGGTTCGAGATCGTGGCGAGGAGCTGCCCGCCGGAGACGTGCTGGCCGGGACGGACGTAGATCTGCCCGACGTTCCCGCCGACGAGCGCGGAGAGCGTCTGGAGCTGCGGCCGCTGCACGACCCCGGTCTCCGGGAGCTTCGTCTGATAGCGCGTGTACGCGACCGTGACGACGCGCGCCGTTGGCGGCTTGCCCTGCGGCCGTGCGGCGATCGCGCCGAGCACGATCACGACAAGCAGCCCGGCGAGCAGGATGATGATGTTGCGGCGACGGTTCACGGTGCCCCCAGATCGACGACCGCGACCGGGTCGGCGGCGCCGACCGAGGCGCGCAGCCGGACCAGCGCGTTGAGATAGTTGACGCGCGCGACGACCAGGTCGTTCGCGGCGGAGAGCGCGCTCTGCTCGGCGGCGGTCGCGTCGGTCAGCGAGATCAAGCCGTTGCGGTACTGCAACTGCGCGATCCGGGCCGACTCGGCGCCGAGCCGCTCGGCCTCGCGCGAGGTGATCAGGTTCGCGTTCGTCGTCTGCACCGCGCGCAGCGACTGCCGCACGTCGGTCTCCACCGCCGACTTCGTGAAGGCGAGCTCGCCTTCGGCGGCGGTGAGCTGTGCGCGCGCGGCGCGGTGCGCGGCGCGACGCGAACCGTACTCGATGAACGGAACGGTGAACGTCTCGGTCGCGCCAATTTGCCAGAAGCCCGGGCGCACCGGCGAGGAGGAGAGGCCGAGAACCTGCGTCGTCGCGGGCGTCTCGCTGTGCCCGAACGACCCGCTCAGCGTGAGCACCGGACGGCGGTCGGACTCGATCACCGCGTCGGCGAGCTGTGCGACGGCGACCTGCGCCTTCGCGCTTGCGACGTCGGAGCGCGCGGCGACGGCCACGGCGACGAGCGCGTCGACGGGGGCTTTCGGAAGCGCCGGCTCGGGCAGCACGGCGGGGAGCGCGAACGCGGTGTCGGGCGGCGCGCCGATCCGCTGCGCGAGCGACTCCAGCGCGTTCGCGTACGAAGCGCGCGCGCTCGTCAGGTTCGCCTGGCTGCGCAGCGCGTTGACCTGCGCGCGCAGCACGTCGACCCCGGCGACGCGGCCGACGCGTTCCTGCGCGCGCGCCGCGTCGAGCAGCTGCTGCTGGTAGGCGCTGTCACCTTCGCCGAGCCGGACTGACTCGCGCTGCTGCACCGCGCCGTACCACGAGGCGGCGACGTCGCTCGCGAGCTGCTGCTCGGCGCGCTTCTCGTCGTCGCGCGCGCCTTCGACTTGCCGGTACGCCTGCTGCGCCGTCAGCTGCGCGAGCGACCCGTTGTAGAGCGTCCAGGTCGAGCCGACCTGCGCGGTGTTCTGCGAGAACACTTGCGCCTGCTGCAGCCCGAACTGCTGGAACTGCCCGCCGTTCGCGCCGTTGCTCTTGCTGACTTGGTTCTGCAGCGTGCCGGCCAGCGTCGGAAACTCCGAGGCGTGGTCTTTCGCGTACACCGACTCGTCCTGCGCGAGCGTCGCGCGCTTCGTCAGCACGGCCGGATCGTGGTCGAGCGCGTAGCGCACCGCACCGCGAAGGTCGAGCGGCGTCGCCGCGCCGGCGGTTCCGGGCGTGCCGAAGATGGCAACCGCGGCAAGCGCGGCGCCGGCGAGGCGAAGCCGCATGATCAACTGCGGGACGCGCCCCAGGCCGCGAAGAGCGCCGTGATGATCAGCATCGTGATCGCCGCGGCCCAGGCGGGGGCGCGCGAGACGCGACCGATTGTGGTCATCCCGTACGCGGTCAG
>DATHLL010000544.1:0-2107 GCA_035488195.1 Candidatus Elarobacter sp.
CTGGCGCAGCAGAACAACGCCGCGACGGTCACGGGGCCGCCGCCGACGCAGGCGCTGGGCGGGTTCCACGACGTGATCACCGGCGGGAACGGTCTCTACACCGCGCTGCCGGGCTACGACTACACGACCGGCCTCGGGACGTTCGACCTCGCGGTGATGAGCGCGCAGATCGGCTCGTAGCCGCACAGGATCCCGAGTGGGGGGGCGGAGGGCGCCGGTCGCGAGGCCGGCGCCCTTTCGCGGGAACAGCCCGATCCGTGGGACCGATCCTGATCGGGACGAGCGGCTGGACCTATCGCGACTGGCGCGGCCGTTTCTACCCGCAGAAGCTGCCGCAGCGGGAGTGGCTCGCCTACTACGCGGAGCGCTTCCCGACGGTCGAGCTCAACGTCACGACGTACCGGCTGCCGAAGGAGCACGATCTCGCGCGCTGGTCGGCGGTCCCGCCGGGCTTCGTCTACACGGTGAAGCTGAGCCGGCTGATCACGCACCGCAAGCGGCCCGGCGAGCCGCGCGCGTTCGTCGACAACTACATGGCGCGGATCGCCCCGCTCGAGCCGCATATCGCGAACGTCCTCGCGCAGTTCCCGCCCTTCTTCTCGCGCGACGACGGCGCGCTGCGCGGGTTCCTCGAGACGCTGCCGCCGCACCACCGCTACGTCGTCGAGTTCCGCGACCCGTCCTGGTACGCGGAGGAGGTGTACGCGCTGCTGCGCGAGCGCGGAATCTCTCTGTGCCTGCACGACCTGCGCGGCAGCATCGCGCCGATCGTCGTGACCGGCCCGGTGCTCTACGTCCGGCTGCACGGGCCGGTGCGCGCGTATGCGGGCTCGTACCGCCGTGCGCGGCTCGAGCAGTGGGCGGAGACGATCCGCGAGCTCGCCCCGTCGGTGGATGCGACGTTCGTGTACTTCAACAACGACCAGAACGCGTACGCGCCGCGCAACGCAGTAACGTTGCGCGAGCTGCTCGGCGTGTGAGGCGTCAGCGCGGCGCGGCGGCGAGCGTGCGCAGCGCGGCGTACGGACCGTCGAGCCAGCGCGCGGCCAGCTCGTCGATCCGCGGCGCGGCCGCCGGGTGCTCGCGCGGGACGAAGTCGCCGGAACGCTTCGTGTCGCGACGTGCGACGGCCCGCAGGCGTTCTTCGGTCTCCGCGTCGAGCGCGATGCCGAAGAACGGAAGGATCGCGGTGAGGACGGCATCGGGGAGGCTCGCGTAGTCGACGAAGAGCGAGCGGCCGAGATGCGCGTGGCGCAGCGCGGCCTGGCAATATCCGGCGACCGCGCCGGCGCCGTACTCGTCCTCGGCGACGCCGTTCAGCGTCGTGGCGAACGCCTCGGCGCCGAGCGTCGCCTCCTGCGAGCGCAACACCGCGCGCGGCTCGCGGAACAGAAACACCCACGGAACGCCGGGAAACGCGCGCGCGATCAGCGGCAGATCGGCGACGTGCGAGGCATGGAACTTCACGAAGAGCCGGCGCTCGCCGCGCCGCCGCCGCGCCAGCGCCGCGAGCCCGCCGCGCAGCGCGCCTGCGGCGGCGTCGTCGCTCAGCCGGTCGGCACGGCGCAGCGCGAGAATCGCGTCGAGCGGCTGCGCCTCCGAGACGACGATCGAGGACGGCAGCGCGGCGAGCATCTGCGCGACCAGCGTCGAGCCGCTGCGCGACATGTGGAAGACGAAGCCGTCGGGGACGGCGCTCGAACCGGGCTCGCCCTCGCGCGCCAGCGCGTCGAGCGGCGTCTCGCGCGCGAACAGCTGGTTGAACGGGTGCTGCATCGCACGAGCCGCCGTCTGCTCGAAGAACGGATCGGCCAGCGGCGCGCGCAGGATGGCCCAGTCGACCGCGGGCTCGCCGGTGGTGCGGATCCAAACCGGCGTCCAGCCGTGCAGCGACGGCTCGCTCACAGCACCCAGCGCATCAGCCAACGGTGGTGCGTCTCCGCGATCGCGGTGTGCAGCTCGTCCTCGGTCACGTCGCATCCGAGCTCCGCTGCCGTGCGCAGCACGTCGGGCACGAACTGCGAAGGCTCGGCGTCGCGCAGCCGCAACGCGAGCGCGGGGTCGTCGAAGACGCGGGCGCGCAGCGCGTCGAGGCCGGCTCGAGACA